>CAZHRO010000065.1:0-3970 GCA_964535045.1 uncultured Dehalococcoidales bacterium
CCATAATAGTAGCGGTGGGGGCCGTACTGATAAGCACCGCTACTGATGCCTCCAGCCTCCTGGCATTTACCTTCGTTTATGGTATCGGGCTCGGCTGGTGTTTTCCTAATCTGCCCAAGCTGGTAAGCGCCTGGGTTTCCCGAGAAAAAGCAGGGCTGGCTACAGGAATATTCACCATGGGAATACTATCTGGCGGTGCGCTGGCCTTAGCTATCACCATGCACTTTATTTTCCCGATAACCGGCACCTTTCAGGGCGTCTTCCTCTTTTGGAGTATTCCTCCTATCGTCGCGGCCGGCTTATGGTGGATATTAGTCAGGGAACCACCACGGAGCCACATCAGCGATGAGTCGGCAGTCAAGAGCAGTTTCCGTTTTCATCGGGTCCTGCAAAATAAGAACCTGTGGCTGGTAGCCGGTCTTTTCCTGCTACATAATTTCTTCTTCTACAGCTGGTCAGGGTGGGTTCCAGCGTTGATGCGCCTGAAGGGGGCCACGGCATCGCTGGCTGGGGCTATTACCTCGATATCTATGTGGGCAGGTGTCCCGGCCCTCGTTTTCATGCCCCGGTTCGCCTACAAGCTGGGCGTAAGAAAGCCATTCCTCTGGATACCCGGTATTGTCCTGGCGCTGGCCGCCCTAAGTATCATCCACGTCACCATACCCGTGAGCTGGTCCCTTATGGCTTTAGTAGGTATCGCTAACGTTACCAGATTCACAACCATTTTGGCACTCCCCGTCGAGATGATGCCCAGCGAGGATGTGGGGGTAGCCAGCGGGATAGTCCTGTCGTTAGGCTATACCGGGGGAGTTCTTGGTGCCTTGGTGGGTGGATATATTCTGGACATTACGGGGAGTCTTGACCGTTCTTTTCTGGTTCTTGTCGGTCTATCAATAGCTGCGGTCGGCATCGCCTTAATGGTGCCCGAAACCGGCCCTAAAGCCAGAGTTCAGAACTGGTAATCTCCCCTGGCTATGTTGTAGCCGTTATCCTCCAGTTGACTGATAGCAGTCTGCCTGCTAGATTTAATCTATGCGGTATACCTTTGACCATCTAGACCTGATTCAAGAGACCCTCCGAAGGTACCCCTTTGGGCTTATCACTGATGTTGATGGCACCATAAGCGAGACAGCCCCTGCTCCACAGGAAGCCAGGGTCTCGCCCTTGTGCCGGCGTTATCTGGCAGTCCTCGCCACTCGCCTGACACTGGTAGCGGCAGTCTCGGGTAGACCGACAGCGCAGCTCAGGGACATGGTGGGCATCGATGGTATGGTCTACATCGGGAACCACGGCATGGAGCGCTGGGCAAAGAATCAGCCGGAGCTCTCGCCCCGCAGCCGCAAATATCTGGGAGTAATGGAGTCTGTAGTTAAAGAGCTAACCCCTCAGCTTGCCATGGAAGGTGTCAGTATGGAAAATAAAGGAGTAACGGCTACTATTCACTATCGTCTTTCCCCCGAACCTCAGAAAGCAGAGAGGAAAATCTTAGATGCGGTGGAGACCTCGGCGCTGGCCCGGGGCTTGAGGATTATCCGGGGGCGAATGGCGATTGACCTTGCGCCTCCAATAAATGTTAACAAAGGTACCGCCGTGCTTGACTTGATTAGGGAGTATAACCTGCACGGCGGTTTATATATGGGTGATGACGCCACCGATATTGACGCCTTTAGAGCCGTACGTAGTGCCTCAGGTGGTCCAGACTTTCAAGGCCTTGCCATTGGCATCACCAGCCCGGAGATGCCGGAAAGCCTGATAAGGGAGGTGGATTTCACCTTACACGGGGTGAGTGATGTCGAGCGTCTTCTCAAATGGATGACTCAGAACGCTCCTCAACCAGGTTGACCGCGTCACTCAGTAGATTAAGAAGCCAATCGGTTATGTCCGCATCTTCAATTGACTTCTTCAGTGCGGCGGCACGCTTTTTCCTCTCCTCAAGGGGCATCGTCAGCGCCGTGTAAAGGGCCTGAGTCGTTCCTTCGATATCAGCGGGGGACACCGTAAGAGCATTCTGTCCCAGCTGCTCGCAAGCACCAACCGTCTCCGATAGTATTAGGACGCCGTCCTGGTTATTAACCGTGGGACCTTCTTTGGCTACCAGATTCATGCCATCAATGACCGCGTTCACAAGTAGAGCGTCATAAAGCCGCATACCAGCAATAGCCTGAACATAGTTATTCTCATAGAAAAAATCGATCGGGTACCATTCCTCAGTGGCGTACTTACTATTTATGATTTCGACCAGCTGGGTAATCTCCTGCATATACCTTTGATATAGCCTCAGATGGCTTCTGGTAGGCACCAGAAAGGCGATGAATCTGACCTTCCCCCGGAACTCGGGGTGGCGTTCCAGCAGCTTGTCGAAGGCTCTAAAACCGCGAATAATATTCTTACTGGGCTCGGCCCTGTCCACGCGAACGATAGTCTGTTTGCCCCAGAGGGGACGCAGCTTCTCCTCGTATTCCTTTAACCGGCTTGATGAAACCAGCTTCCTTAGGCCCCTAACATCGATTGATATCGGGTAGACCTTAACCCGAACGAGTCTCCCCTCTGTCCTAATGGTATGCTTTGTGTAATCTACCTCAGCCTCCTCGATTGATGATTCACAGCAGAGAAGGAAGTTGCGAACGTCGCGCATTGTCTGCAGGCCAACGATATCAGTGGCACATAGGCTCCGAAAGATTGCCTGCCGCATAGAGCTGGGGAGTAACTGCCAGTAGGCAGGTGAGGGCCAGGGAATATGGATAAAGTGTTGAATTACTATATTCGGCAGCTGCTGCCGAATATAGGTAGCGGTTAGGTAGAGATGGTAGTCATTAAGTATCACGATTGGGGGTAACTCACTGCTCATGGCTTCCTCGATAATTGCCTTGGCGAAGGCCCTATTCACGGGAACGTAACCATTTTCCCAGGCATCATGAGTTACGATGTCTATATTGGGTGTGGTGGGCGAATTCCACATGTAGTGCTGCAAAAACCAGAGCAAGGGGTTACAGATGACACTGTAGTATTTGTGATACGTGCTTCGTGAGAAAACCAGGAGGCGGAGGTATAGATTGTCGCTACCAATCGGTGCTTTAAAGCATTTCCCTTCCGCTCTCCGGGCAACCTCTCTATCCCCCCGCCCCATAGCACTGGCAATCCAGTCCAGTTTCACATATCTGGCAAGGCTGCTCAGGGCAGTAACCACCCCACCGCTACCACGCCGGGAGCGGATCTCCCCATCCTCAGCAAAATAGTGGTCAATAGGCCCTCGATTACTGGCCAGGATCAGACGTCTTGATGATAACCTCTTTTGACACAGCTCTTTCAGTCGGCTATCATTATCGCCCTGGTCTTTCTCCATCCTGTTATACCCTTAAAATGACGTCGGCTCGGCTTTATGGTGTTATCTTTGGAAGAGGCATACCTGTCCCCTTTCCCTCCGTGTCTTCAGCAGCAAAACCGAATTCATCGCTCGGTTACTAAGCCTGTCAAGCCGGACCTACCTGCTTGCAGTCCTCTGACATAGCTCAGCGATCAGAATATTGAGGGCTAGCTCAGCCCTGTATTTACCGGTTTTAATAGCGAGGTCGGTCGCCAGAAGTCGGTGATATACCTCCTTAATCCGCTCTAAAGAAAATCTGTTAGCCTGCTCCAGTGTCTTACGAAAAGCAAATTCTGCGGTTAAGCCCAATCTGTTTTGAATCTCAACTTCTGGCTTTCCCTGATGTTTAAGCTCCTTTGCCCGGGCTATCATTCTAATTTGCCGCGACAGCATAACCATCAGGTAGGCCGGGGCAGCTCCCCTTTCCAGCAGCCGCTGCAGCACCTGCTCGGCAAGTCCGGCCTTTAACTCTAGGATAGCATCAACCATGGTAAAAACGCTAGCTTGTTGGACATAGCCAACCGATTCCTTGACGTCCTCTTCCTCAATGGTGCGGCCTGAAGCGAGCAGGGCAAGCTTGTTGATTTCATGACTCATAACCCATAG
>CAZHRO010000065.1:3980-5746 GCA_964535045.1 uncultured Dehalococcoidales bacterium
CACCAGTTTTATCAGCAGCTCGGTTGCCTGAGGTGATATTTTGCCCCCCTCCTCTCTCACCCGCCTATCAATCCACTGATGAAGCCTGGTTTTACTCAGTAAGGGGAAGGACTTCACCGCGGCTTTGCCCGAGAGTTCTTTAAGCAGCGGGTTCTTGTTGCTGATTCTACCCTCAACTAAGACTAGTATTGTGCTCTCCGGTGTGTTACTGATGTGGCTTGCCCACACTTTATATTCATCCTTTTTACTGGCGGCCGAGGGTGCTTTCTGCTGCCGATTGGGCTTAACCTTAGGCTCAAACCGTTCCAGTAAACCCTCGATAATAACTAACCTCTTCTCTGATAAAAAGGGCACCGTCGCGCAGACGTTTCTCAAATTTTCCGGGGTGAGCTGCCGACCATCAAGGATGGTGGTATTCGCGGCTAAGATTGTCGGGTCATCTGTCGCCTGCTTTATCTCCGCCAGCGCCTTGCCGCGGGAGAAATCATCCGCACCATGAAGAAGATACAGCAATGCTCACTCCTCTTAGAATCTAATCTATTTTACCACACCCGCAACTAAATCGCCGCTAAGGTTAGATGTATTGCCCGTGCCTATACCTCTTTTGCAATCAGCTAGAGGTCCCCAGTCGAGTCGGCAGCTTCAAACTCTCAACGCAATCCCTGTTGAAGGTGGCTTCCCAAAGGGTTAAAATATATTATCTATAACGTGAAAGGCAAAACTAAATACGGATGCTTTTTAGGTCGGGAGGGTAAGAGGGGTTAATCAATCTGTGATTTTAATACGGAGCAAACTTTATGTAAACTCATCCTTATTCCCACCGGTAGGAAAAAGAGTGGAATTCTAAGCAGTGAGTGTCAACATCGGAATCATAGGGTTACCTAAAAGCGGGCGGACAACTATTTTCAATGCCCTAACCAAAGGTAAGGCTGATACCGGGAGTTATCATCGGGAAGCCTCAGCGCCTCACATCGGAGTTGCCCGAGTCCCCGAGCCTCGCCTGGACGGGTTAACCAAAATGCTTCATCCTAAGAAGGTTACCCCGGCTGAAATCAGATATATTGACATTGGTGCTTCAGTCAGGGATTTAGCTAAAGATAGCGGAATAGGTGGCGAGCTATTAAATCAGCTCAGCAAAGCAGATACCCTGATTAACGTGGTCCGAGCCTTTGCTCAAGATAGCGTACCCCATATTGAAGGCAGCCTGGACGTCGGGCGTGATATCGAAACTATGAATCTGGAGCTTGCCTTCTCTGACCTTGTGCTACAGGAGAGAAGGCTGGAGAAGATAGGAGTATCGTTAAAGGGCTCCAAGGCAACCGAACGTCAGGCTCTACTTCGGGAGCAGGAATTACTGACGAAGCTCAAGGCTGATTTAGAGGAAGACATTCCCCTGCGGGAGCTAAAACTAACTGCTGATGAGGCTAAGATTATCACTCACTACCAGTTTCTCACTGCCAAACCCCTGCTGATAGTAGTTAATATTGGGGAAGAGCAGTTGCCTCAAGCGTCATCCCTAGAAGCCGAACTGAGAGAACGCTACTCACGACCGAAGTGTAACCTCATCACCCTCTGTGGCGAGCTAGAAATGGAGCTGGCTCAGCTTGAGGATGATGCTGCCGGAGAGCTTCGTACTGAATACGGTATCACAGAATCGGGGCTTGACCGCACTATCAAACTCTCCTACGAATTATTAGGACTTATCTCGTTCTTCACCACTGTCTCAGATGAGGTTAGAGCCTGGTCGGTTAAAAACGGTACCAGTG
>CAZHRO010000066.1:0-5669 GCA_964535045.1 uncultured Dehalococcoidales bacterium
GAGCCAAGCAAATATCCTGGCCATAAACAGAAAGAGCGGTAAGCTCCTCACCAACCCCGCCGACGAAGAATCTATCGAGCTTGACGACCGCCTCGTAATTATGGGCACCGCCGAGCAGCTGACCGCCCTGGAATCTCTCTGTGAAGGAGGAAAATGCCGATGAGTAAGCCCCAAATAGGCATTATCAATGTCACCGGTTATGCCGGTGTCGAGCTCGCCCGGCTCCTGTCCCAGCACCCAGAGGTAGAGCTTGTCTCGGTCACGGGACGCAGCCTGGCCGGGAAAAAGCTGGGCGAGGTCTTTCCTCACCTGGCCGATGTGAAGCTAACCATCGAAGCCAGGATAGGCGAGATTGATTTAGCCTTCTCCGCCATGCCCCACAAAGAGAGCGCCAGAGAGGTCGTCCCCCTCATAAACCAGGGCATCAAGATAGTGGATATCAGCGCCGATTTCCGCCTCAGGGATGCCTCCGAATACCCTTCTTGGTACGGCTTCGACCACCCTGCCCCCCAGCTGCTGGAGAAAGCGGTATACGGGCTACCTGAACTATACCGGCAGGAAGTAGCTACGGCGCAACTGGTGGCTAACCCCGGCTGCTACCCCACTGGAGCAATACTAGCTTTAGCCCCGGCAGTCAAGCGCGGGATGATTGAGCCTGAGATTATAATTGACAGTAAATCCGGGCTATCAGGCGCGGGCCGAACTCTCAGCCTCCACACTCACTACGCCGAAGCTAATGAAGATGCCAGCGCCTACGCTCTGGACGGACACCGCCACCTAGCCGAGATTGTTCAGGAGCTAAGACTGCTTCGCCCCGAACCGCCACCCTCGATAACCTTCGCGCCCCATCTGGTACCAATGACCAGAGGGATTTTAACCACTGCCTATGCTCCTCTGGCCTCAGGCAAGGTATCCGCCGACAAAAAGGGGAAGCAAAAGCTACTTCAGCTCTACCGGGAGTTCTACCAGGATGAGCCCTTTGTCAGGGTAGTGGAGCACCCCCCCCACACCAAGCACACCTGGGGAAACAACATCTGCTTCATCCACCCCACCATCGACCTGAGGACCGGAAGGCTTATCGCCATTAGCGCAATTGATAATCTGGTCAAAGGAGCCGCCGGACAGGCCGTCCAGAACATGAACCTCATGCTGGGGCTGCCTGAGGTAACCGGTCTCGGGGCACCGGCTATCTACCCCTAAAGACGGGAATCGGAAAGAGCTAAGGCAATAACGAACCACAAATTAGAACCCTAAACCGGGCTGAATAACTGCTCTTGAGGCAAAGCTGATTTTTCCTCCCACCGCGCATGGTTAGGCGCCTGAAGAATGCAAAACCCGCAAACAACAGCCGCTCAGACGTCAGTATCCTTCACTTTACAGCTAAATTGTGCTATAATTAATCAAGATGGCTCTCCTTGAACTATATTCAGTTTTCGCTAAGCGGGTAGCTGTTACCCCCCCGGCGAACTGCGGTCTTACTTCATCACTTTCCCTCAGCAGCCCACCCAACTCTCTAATTACCACTACCAATGCGGAGTATTCTTAAAGCCATGGCACAGGACGTACCCACCCCAACGGAACCACCAAACAATAAATACACCGCCGAGGATATTCAGATTCTGGGCGGACGGGAAGCAGTACGCCGGCGACCCGGCATGTACATTGGCAGCACCGACCAGCGCGGGCTACACCACCTAGTCTACGAAATTGTCTACAACAGTGTTGACGAAGCCATGGCTGGCTGTTGCAACCAGATTGCGATTACTATTCAGCAGGACAAGTCTGTCAGGGTGGTAGACAACGGGCGCGGTATTCCCGTGGACATTCACCCCGCTACCGGAGTCTCGGCTCTGGAAACGGTAATGACGACGCTCCATGCCGGGGCCAAGTTTGGGGGCAAGACCTACCAGGTATCTGGCGGTCTGCACGGAGTTGGTGCCTCAGTCGTCAATGCCCTCTCTTCCTGGCTCAAGGTCAACGTCAGGCGTGATGGTAAGCTCTACGAGCAGAATTATCAGCGAGGCATATCTCAGGGTGAAGTAAGGGCAGTTGGTGAAGCCAGTGATACCGGAACGACAATCACCTTCCTCGCCGATGAGGATATATTCGGCAGGATAAGCTACAACTTTGATACCTTATGCGAGCGGCTGAGGGAGGTAGCCTACCTGAACAAGGGGCTAGAAATACGCCTCCGGGACGAAGGAACAGACCGCGAGAAGACCTTCTACTTTGAAGGTGGCATTACCAGTCTGGTTCGCCACCTCAATCGAAAGCGGGAAGTCCGCCACCGCTACCCCATCTATATCTCAAGAACCCTAAACAGCACCATAATTGAGGGTGCCCTTCAGTACAATGATGGTTTTGCGGAGACTGTTTTCAGCTTCGCCAACTGCGTTAATACCGCTGACGGAGGGACTCACCTCACCGGCTTCCGCTCCGCCCTGACCCGGGTCCTTAACGACTATACCCGTAAGAACAAGCTCATCAAGGAGGATGAACCCAATCTGACCGGTGATGATGTCAGGGAGGGACTAACGGCGGTTATCAGTGTTAAGCTTGCCGAGCCCCAGTTTGAAGGCCAGACCAAAGCCAAGCTTGGCAATGCCGACGTCAAGAGCCTGGTGGAGAGCGCGGTAAGCGACGGTCTAGCACTCTACCTTGAGGAACACCCCAACGAAGCCAAAAGGATTATCGACAAATGCCTCACCGCTGCCAAAGCGAGGGAGGCCGCCCGCAAGGCCCGCGACCTGATCATCCGCAAGAACAGCCTCGATACCGGCACTCTGCCCGGGAAACTGGCTGATTGCTCCGAAAGAGAACCGTCCCTGTGCGAGCTATATCTGGTTGAAGGAGATTCCGCCGGCGGTTCTGCCAAACAGGGGCGGAATCGCCGCTTTCAGGCAATCCTGCCCCTGCGCGGTAAAATTCTCAACGTAGAAAAGGCCCCTCCGGATAAGATGCTGGCTCACGAAGAAATCAGGGCCATTATTACCGCCCTGGGGGCAGGCATTGATGACGACTTTGACCTAGCCAAGCTCCGTTATCACCGGATTATCCTGATGACTGACGCCGATGTCGACGGCTCTCATATCCGCACCCTTCTCTTAACCTTCTTCTTCCGCCATATGGTTGAGCTGATTAACCACGAACACCTCTTTATCGCGCAGCCGCCGCTGTATCGGATTAAGAGTAGCAAAAATGAGCAGTGGGCCTACTCAGAACAGGAAAAAGACGAGATACTGGCAGCGCTGAAGGGGGCGAGAAAGGTAAATATCCAGCGCTATAAGGGTCTGGGAGAGATGACCGCCGAGCAACTGTGGGAAACCACCATGAACCCGGCCAGCCGCACTCTGCTCTCCGTTAACCTGGAAGATGCCGCCAGGACCGACCACATCTTCCACGTCCTGATGGGGGGTGAAGTCCCACCCCGCAAAGCCTTTATCCAGGCCCACGCCAAGAGCGTCAAGAACCTGGATATTTAATCTAGTGGGCTACCCTAAGGAGAGCCGTAAAATCATAGCCCGCTTTCTTCAGCCTCCCACTGCCCCCCTCATCACGGTCCACAAGGGCAATAACCCTGACCACCTCGCACCCTGCCGCCTCCACCGCCGCTATGGCTTTTAGTACCGAGCCAGCGGTGGTGAGCACATCCTCCAGGATAGCCACCCTAGAGCCTTCCTTCAGGTGCCCCTCAATCCGCCGCATCGTCCCGTGCTCTTTGACGACTTCCCGGACGATGAAGATTGGCATCGGTTCACCTTCGAGATGGCTAATCAGAGCCACCGCGGTCACCATGGGGTAAGCCCCGGTAGCCACCCCACCGACCGCCCCCACCCCAGTCCCGGCCAGTTCGTCAAATATTACCCTGCCCACCAGGTAGGCTCCCGCCGGCGTTAGGGTTATCCTTTTGCCATCAATGTAGTAGTTACTTTTCCTCCCGGAAGTGAGGGTAAAGTCACCAGTTAAGAAAGCCCCGACCTCACCCGCCATCTCCCTAACCCTTCGGACATCCTCGGTATCCAGCCCCAACTCTAGAGTGGGATGTGTCTCCATGGTGTAACCTCCTGTCCAAGGCCAGTAAACCTAACCTTTGCTGGCATAAAGTCCGTGCTGCTTGATATAGTCCGCCACCGGCCCGGGGACAAGATGACGAATGGGTAAGCCCCGGGTAACCCGCCGCCTGATTTCAGAGGCTCTGATATCTACATGCGGGGCATCGAGCAGGATAACCCTCCCGGCCAGCCCCGGCACCAGTTTCTCCAGGGCACTCAGGTCGGGACACTGAGAGCCCGGTCGGGGAACAGCCACCAAAAAACACATCTCTATTATCCGAGACGGCTCCCGCCACCTGGGGAGCCCGGCCAGGCTATCCCAGCCCAGAATGAAAAAAACCTCATCCCGGCAATCGAGCTGCCCGCGCATCTCAGCGATAGTGTCAACGGTGTAGGTAGGACCCGCACGCTCCACTTCCCGAGTGGACAATCTGAAATACGGCTTACCAGCGATAGCCAGGCGTACCATTTGAATCCGATGCGCCGCCGGGGTGGGGTTGTTCACCCTGAGCCTCGGCTGACCAGCCGGCATAAAAATAACCTCATCCAGATTAAGCCGCTGCCTTACCCTCTCAGCAATTACCAGATGCCCATTATGAACGGGGTCAAAGGTACCCCCCAGCAAACCCACCCTCATAGCGAGTCTTCACCCCTTCTCTAGGCTAGTACCAATCCCACTCGACACTGCCACACCTAACTCTATCGCCCGGCTCAGCACCTGCCTTCTTTAAAGCCTGGCTAACACCCAGCCGGTCGCACTCTACTCTAACCTGTGCCCAAACTGCGGGCCGGGACATATCCACCCGGTTTACAATACGCTCCAGCTCGGGCGCAATGATAACAAAGACAGCACCGTCCTTATGCACGCTAGCCCCCCTGGCTCGGGGCTGAGGACGAAAGACCATCTTCCCAACCTTCGCCCTCGCTCTCTCATCAACCTCAGCCTGTCCCAGCATCCTGACCGCCTCCGTCATAAGCCTCTCAATCCCATCCCCAGTTACGGCTGAGATAAAAAGGGGCGAAAGCCCCCCACCTTCAAAGGATCTCATAATCTCATCCTGCCGGGCCTTCACCTGGGCCAGGTCAAGCTTACTAACTGCCACCAGCTGCGGTTTCTTAGCTAGAGCCGAATCAAACAGACCCAGCTCAGAATTTACGCGCAGCATATCTTCGACCGGCGATGCCGAACTACCATCAACCAGGTGAATAAGCACCTTGGTACGGGTAATATGCCGCAGGAAATCGTGCCCCAGACCCCGGCCCAGGTGGGCACCATCTATCAGCCCGGGAATCTCAGCGAGAGTAATACTGTGAGCCCCAACTTCAGCCACGCCTAAAATGGGCTCCACCGTGGTAAAGGGGTAGCTGGCTATCTTCGGCCTGGCTGCCGAAACGGCAGCCAGCAGGGTCGACTTACCGGCATTGGGGTAACCAATAATACCAATATCGGCAATAAGCTTGAGCTCCAGTATTAGAGTGCGTTCTTCGCCGGCTTCTCCTTTCTGAGCAATCTGCGGTGCCTGATTGGTCGAGGAAGTAAAATGGGTATTACCCAAGCCTCCCCTGCCACCCCGGGCTACCACCACCGCCTGACCCGGCCGTTCCAGGTCAGCAAGC
>CAZHRO010000067.1:0-5651 GCA_964535045.1 uncultured Dehalococcoidales bacterium
GGTGCGCCTTAAAAATGCAGGCCTGTAGTGTTCAGACCCGTATGGTTGACAGCTGGCATAAATATGGTATAATTCTAGCGCAATGTCTATGTTTGGTACCTCGGGGATAAGAAGGCTCGTCAGTGGAGACCTGTTCCGGCTGGCCTTGAGGTTGGGACTGGCAGTGGGTAAGACGTACGGCAGTGTAGTCGTCGGCGGTGATACCCGAACCTCCAGCAGCGCCCTAAAGCATGCCCTTATCTCCGGGGTACTGGCGGGCGGTGCCGGTTGCGTGGATGCCGGGGTTTTGCCCACGCCGACACTCGCCTTTGCCGCCAGGAAGTTCAAAGCCGGGGTGATGATTACCGCCTCGCACAACCCTCCGGAATACAATGGCATTAAGCTCCTGAATCCCGATGGCTCCGCTTTTAGCCCGGCTCAATGTCTCCAGATTGAGGAATTAATCCTGAGCGACTCGCTTACGGTAGCTACCTGGAGTGAAATCAAGAACAGCCAGGCACTCAATCTGGCGATTGAGGAGCATGCGGAGCGCATACTGCGGGACTTTCCCGGGGGTTTCGGGATCGGGGTGGTGGTGGATAGTGGCGGTGGGGTGGCTTACTATCTTACCCCCTACCTGTTGGGTAAACTAGGCTGTAGCGTCGCGACCTTGAACTGTCGCCCTGATGGTCTCTTTCCGCGCAGGATGGAGCCGACCGCGCAGTCTTTAAGAGATTTAACGCAAGCCGTTAGGGATTTCGGGGCCTGCCTGGGCATTGCCCATGATGGAGATGCGGACCGAATGATGGCGGTAGATGATAAGGGGCGGGTTATTCCTGGGGATAAGCTGCTGGTGCTTCTGGCTCAGGATTTAGGAGCCAGAGAAATAGTCATCACCGTGGATGCCTCAATAGTGGTTGATGAGATGGGTTTCCGGGTTACCCGGACCAGGGTTGGTGACGTGAACGTGGCCGAGGGGCTGAGGAAGGGTGGGGATTTTGGTGGTGAGCCATCAGGTAGCTGGGTCTTCCCCAAAATTTCCCTCTGCCCCGATGGTATCTACGCTGCTGCTCGACTGGTAGGGATAGCCAGCCAGCAGAGGTTGTCCTCGCTGGTTGATGAAATACCCTCTTACCCCATGCTGCGCGGTAGCGTCAGCGGCGACGGAGTGGAGATATCTCATTTGGAACCAAAATTAATGGCTTTTGAGCCCTTATCAGTGAGCACTTCTGACGGTGTTAAGCTGGTTTTTAGTGACGGCTGGCTCCTGATTCGGGCTTCAGGTACCGAACCCAGGATAAGAATCACGGCTGAGGCCAGGAGTCAGGGGCGAGTGCGTGAACTCTACGATTGTGCCCTCGAAGTCATAGGAAGTTGTGCTGGGGAAGAGCGATGAGTGGCATGAAGGCGGTTATTTTAGCGGCTGGCAAAGGGAGTCGGATGTGCCCCCTGACCTGCACGCGGCCTAAGGTTATGCTACCGATAGCCAACAGGCCTATCCTGGAGCACCTGCTCACCCAGGCCAGAGGGGCTGGCATCACGGAGTTTATCCTTATCGTTGGCTATCATGATGAGCAGGTACGAAATTACTTTGGAAACGGAGATAAATGGGGGGTAAGCATAGAATACTGCACCCAGCGGCGGCAGCGGGGCACCGCTGATGCTCTGAGGATGGCTGAGGGTTTGGTTAATGGGAAATTCCTGGTAATTAACGGGGACATAATGGTTAATCAGAAAGACATTAGACGGCTGACCGAAAATAGTGGTAACACCCTGGGGGTGGTTGAGTTTGAGGATACCCGGAACCTGGGTGTGATTGAAGGGAAAGAAAACAGGGTTGTCCATATCTATGAAAAGGTGACACCGGCAGCTTCTCGCCTCGCGAATGCGGGTGTCTATTTATTTACACCGGACATATTCAGTTTTTTATCCCGGACGGCTAAGTCGCCACGGGGAGAGTATGAGTTGACCGACTCCCTAGAGAGAATGATAGCCGCTGGATGTCATCTTGCTTACCGGGAGCTGGACTTCTGGTTGAACCTTAGTTATCCCTGGGATTTACTCTCGGCTAATGAGTCACTCCTTGACGGAGCCGGGGAGCAGAACCTGGCTGAGGTGGAAGAGAATGTGGTGATTAGGGGCAGGGTCTCCATCGGCAAGAATACCAGGGTGAGGTCGGGCTCCTGTATTGTTGGGCCGGTGATAATCGGGGATGGCTGTGAGATTGGACCCAACTGCTACATCAGAGCTTATACATCTATTGGGGAGGGTTCTCATATTGGCAGCGCCGTGGAGGTCAAAAACTCTATCGTTATGAAGGGAAGCAAAATTCCCCACCACAGCTATGTTGGTGATAGCGTAATTGGCGAGAACTGTAACCTCGGTGCGGGTACCAAGATTGCCAATCTGAGGCTGGATGGAAAGGAGATTAGAGTGGCTGGTATCGAGACGAGGAGACGTAAGCTGGGGGCAATCATAGGGGATGGGGTTGAGACCGGGATTAACGCCACGATCAATGTGGGCAGTGTGATTGGTAGTGATGTCCGTATTGGGCCGGGGAGCTTGGTGAGTGGGGTTATCTCGCCCGGTTCAAGGATATTCTAGGGGGCAAATGATGAAGCAGGCAGTAATTCTGGCCGCGGGCGAAGGAAATCGGCTCAGACCGTTTACGGCCAGTAAGCCTAAGGTGATGCTTTCTATTGCCGGTAAGCCAATACTGCATCACGTGGTTGAGGCGCTGGCTCAAAACGGTATCCGTAACATTGTGCTCGTGGTTGGCTACCAAAAAGAACAGGTGTTTAACTATATGGGTTCGGGGGAGCAGTTTGGTGTTGAGATAGATTATGTCACACAGGAGCGGCGGCTGGGTACCGCTCATGCCCTGGCTCAAGCCGAGGAAGTTGCTGAGGACGAATTTCTGGTTCTCTCCGGGGATAAGCTGATTGAGGCCGGCACCATTGCCCGGTTTGTTACCGCAAAACCCGAGGCGGTGCTGGTGAAGAGGGTGGATAACCCGGGTCGATACGGAGTGGTGACCATCGAGGATGAGATGGTTAGAAGCATTATTGAGCAGCCTGGGGAGGTAGCCGACAGCATAGTCAGCACTCGTATCTACGCACTCAGTAGGGAGATATTCAGCAGTATCGAAGCCGGGTTAAATATTTCCGATGCTTTAAATAGCCTGATAGCCCGGGGTAAGCGTCTCTACGTCCGTGAAACTGGTGGCCCCTGGCTCGATGTTGTCTACCCGTGGGATATCCTGGGTCTTAACGCTCTGGTGCTACGTCAGATTGAACCTACTCTGGGCGGCATTATTGAGAGGGGGGTGTCGCTCGAAGGTCCGGTTTCGGTGGGGAAAAACACGATTATACGTTCAAACTCCTCCGTGATTGGCCCGGTGGTTATTGGGGATGGCTGTACTATCGGTCCCAATGCCTGTATCCTGCCGGCGACCAGTATCGGTAGTAACGTTACAATCGCACCGCTTACTGAGGTGGATAACAGTGTCATTGCTGACGATGTTAACCTTGGCCCCGGTGGTCTCATTCAGGATTCGGTTATTGACCAGGGGTGTGTTATTGGAGGCCACTTTACGGCGGCAGCTGGTGATGCTGATATTAAGATTAACGGCGAGTACCACTCGGTAAAGGTGGGTGCTATGCTCGGTGAGGGTTGCCGTCTGGGTAGCAGTGTCGTTGCCCAGCCCGGGGTTATTGTGGGTAACTATAGTCAGGTGCCGGCGCTGAAACTAATCAGCGGGCGGCTGCCCGACAGGAGTCTGGTATTTTAGCTATGTGTGGCATCGTTGGTTATATCGGCAGCAGGCGGGCTCAGCCGGTTTTGCTTAAGTGTCTTGCTAGGCTGGAGTATCGGGGTTATGACTCCTGTGGCATTGCTCTAAATGGCGGTAGCCTTCGGGTATATAAGGATATTGGGAAGGTGGCGGAGCTGACCAGGGGTGTGCCTCAGCTTGACGGTTCGGCTGGCATTGGCCATACCCGGTGGGCAACCCATGGCATACCCTCTCAGATTAATGCCCACCCGCACCTTGATTGTTCGGGTAGCATTGCCGTCGTGCATAACGGGATAATAAATAACTTCCAGGTATTTCGGAAGAGGCTTGAGGCTGAAGGGCATAACTTCATCTCTGAGACTGATACCGAGGTAATCCCCCACCTGATTGAAAAGAATTACCACGGCAGTCTGGAAGGGGCTGTCGAGGCGGCGCTCAGGGAAATAGAGGGTTCCTATGCCATTATAGTACTGGCAGCTGGCGAGTCGAAACTGGTGGTGGCTAGGAGTGGCAGCCCTCTAATTATTGGCGTTGGTGACCGGGAGCACTTTGTCGCCTCGGATGTCCCCGCGGTTTTGGATTACACTAGTCGGGTCATCTATTTAGAGGACGGTGACATCGGGATTGTGACTCCTGGAAGTGCCAGGATAGTGAGCCGGGGCAATGAAATCAAGAGGGTAGAGGATAGGGTTTTGTGGAGCGTGGCGGATGCCCAGAAGGCAGGATATGAGCACTTCATGCTTAAGGAGATTCACGAGCAGCCCCGGGTAATCCGAGATACCCTTGTCAATTGGGCCACGGTGGCTGAGTCCGTGGTTGATATCGCTGCCATGCGTCGCAATCTGGAGTCCATGCTTATCCTAGCCTGTGGCACGTCCTATCATGCGGCGCTGATCGGGGAATATATTATTGAGGAGCTGCTCGGCATCCCGGTTAGGGTTGAGATTGCCTCTGAGTTTAGCTATTATGGTCAGACGCTCACCAAAACGGCGGCCATTGCCCTTACCCAGTCGGGTGAAACTGCCGATACCCTCAAGACAATGAAAAGGCTAAAGGCTGAGGGATGTCTGGTGCTGGCCATTACCAATGTGATGGGCAGTAGTGCCAGCCGGCTGGCTGACCATACCATCTATACCCGGGCAGGACCGGAAATAAGTGTGGCCGCAACCAAGAGCTTCATGGTGCAGCTTATGGTGCTCTACTGGCTGGTAATGTCATACTCCAAGATTGACCCCGGAAGACTGGCCGAGCTGGTTATCGAGCTAAGGCAGCTACCGGAGAAGGTGCAGCGGGTATTGAACTGTGAAGGCTGGTTTAGAGGACATGGTCGTTACCTGTCAAAATATGACGACGTATTCTTTATTGGTCGCGGGATAAACCTTCCGGTCGCTCTTGAGGGGGCGCTTAAGTTGAAGGAGATTGCCTATATTCATGCTGAAGGTTATGCCGCTGGTGAGCTGAAGCACGGTCCCTTTGCGTTGCTGGGTGATAATACCCCGGTCATTGCTATTGCGTCGCGTGATAATACCTATGAGGCGATGCTGTCCAATGTTAAGGAGGTTAAAGCCAGAGGCGCACCCGTAATCGTTCTGGCGGAAGAGGGTGATGAAGCCGTTAAGGAATTAGCCGACTTCGTTATCACGGTGCCTCGGGTTAATACTATTTTTTCTCCCGTGGTTAATACCGTAGTCTTACAGCTACTGGCCTACTATGCAGCCCGAGAGAAGGGTTGCCCCATAGATACTCCAAGGAACCTGGCCAAGAGTGTGACTGTGGAGTAAGAGGGTGATTTGGAGGCTGTGGTAAGCGGCTTGCATGTGTTTCTACTGTCGGCTGGCATAACCAGAGCGGAGATTTACTTTCCCTGTTTTCCTCTCAG
>CAZHRO010000068.1:0-5647 GCA_964535045.1 uncultured Dehalococcoidales bacterium
AGTTCCCGTCGGGGAAGACCAGCTGCCTCATCTGGAGTTAGCCCGGGAGATTGTCCGCCGCTTTAATAATCTTTTCGGGGAGACCTTCCCTGAGCCTGAAGCCAAGCTGACTAACTTTCCGCTGGTGCTGGGGTTAGACGGCAAGGAGAAGATGAGTAAGCAACTGGGGAACGATATTGAGCTAGCGCTGAGTGATGAGGAAACAGAAGCCCGGGTAATGGAGGCGGTTACCGACCCGGCGCGCCGTTACCGCAACGACCCGGGACATCCGGAAATATGCAATGTTTTTCGGCTTCACGGCTATTTCAGCCCTTTCGAACAGGAGGATTTGGCGGAGCGGTGCCGTACCGCTAAGGTCGGCTGTGTTGACTGCAAGAAGCTCTTAGCCCGGGAGATAAATACCACCCTCAGGTCCTTCCGCGAGCGGCGAGCCACCCTGGCGGGTAAACCCCGGTACATTGAAGACGTTCTGGCTGATGGTGCTTCCCGTGCCCGGGCTATCGCCCGGGAAACGATGCGCGAGGTGAAGCAAAACATAGGGCTTCTCTAGCTAGGGGAGTTTTAACCTCGTGAATTGAGGGTAGCGCTTATCCCGCACCGGTTCACAGTCTCCAGGCTAGACTGCTCGGTATTTTCCGACAAATCGCTTCATTCGGGATAGGGCTTCTTCTATCTCAGATAGTGAGGTAGCATAACAGCAACGGACATGTCCCTCACCACACTGACCGAAGGCGGTGCCGGGTACTACGGCTACCCTTTCCTCAAGGAGCAGTCTCTCTGCAAACTCCTCTGAGGTCATCGCGGTACACTTTATTGAGGGGAAGGCATAGAATGCCCCGCGGGGCTCAAAACAGGCTAGCCCGATCTCATTAAGTCCCTTGACCATAACCAGCCGCCGACGGTTATACTCCTCGACCATCTCAGTAACACTGTCTTCGCCTGACTTTAGCGCTTCGATAGCCGCTACCTGGCCCATGGTGGGGGCGCTCATAATGGTGTACTGGTGGATCTTGGTCATGGCACTTATAATCTCTCTCCTGGCGGCAGCGTAGCCAATACGCCAGCCAGTCATAGCGTAGGATTTGGAAAATCCTCCCAGGAGGATGGTGGTTTCTTTCATCCCCGGAAGTGCTGCGAGGCAGGTATGCTCCACGCCATAGATGAGTCGGGCGTAGATTTCGTCTGAAATAAGAAGTAGATGATGGTTTCGGGCTACCGCGGCAATCTCGGCTAGTTTATCCTGCGACAGAACCGCCCCGGTAGGGTTGGCCGGATAACCAATAAGAATAGCTTTAGTTTTACTGGTAATTTTAGACTCGATATCAGCGGCATTAATCTCGAAATCACTCTCCACACTGGTAGGCACCTTAACCGGAACGCCCCGGGCCAGAATGACGCAGGAATCGTAGGAGACATAGTGGGGGTCAGGCATGATAACCTCGTCACCGAGGTCAATGGTAGCTCTCATCGCCAGGTCCAGCGCTTCGCTCACCCCGACGGTTATGATGAGTTCTCCCTCGGGGTCATATTTAAGGTTATAGGTATCCTCCAGGTATTGTGACAGCCTCTCGCGTAGTTCCGGCATCCCCAGATTGGAGGTATACATGGTGTAGCCTTTCTCCAGTGAGCGGATGGCTGACTCACAGATATGCCACGGGGTGGCAAAGTCAGGCTCGCCAACCCCCAGCGAGATTACCCCCTCAATGGAAGCCAGCAAATCGAAAAACTTCCTGATACCGGAAGGGGATATTCGATTTACCGGCTGCGAGATGGGACTTCGTCTTTTCTTAAGCTGCTGCCGAGGTTTGGTTATCATTGAACCCTCCAGCTAGGAAACCGACTAGAGTATCATTTGCTGCCGCTTAACGCCTTCGATTTCTTCCAGAATCTCCCCATCTTCCTTGTACCGCTTGAGAATGAAGTGCGTGGCTGTTCCCTGGACACCTTCAATCGTGGCGAGTGTTTGAGATACGAAATTGGCCACTTCGTGTTCATTTTTGCCCACTACCAGAACCGACAGGTCAAATTCCCCCGACGCCAGATAGACGGAACGAGCCTGTGTAAATCGGTAAACACGCTCCGCGATCGAGTCAAAGCCGACATCCTTCTGAGGCGTTACCTTGACGTCTATTAGTGCCCAGACCTGCTCGTCTTCCACTCTATCCCAGTTAATCACCGCCTTGTATTTCAGGATAATTCGGTCTTTCTGAGCCTGCTTGATTAGCTTTCTAACCTCGGTACTCGGGATGCCAGTCATAGCGGCTATCTGCTTGGTGGTGGTGCGGGCATCATTCTCCAGTATTCTGAGAATTTCCCTTAGCATTTTTAGCTCCTCGCTATCTCAATTAGCGACCACCGATGCTGGGTCTCGTTATAGCAAAGATTAAACAGTTTGTCCTCGCTGGTGCTGACCTGAAAACACCGCTTATCCGGTTCCTGCCAGGCCTTCTCTATCCTCTTAACCTTGTAGTCGCTGCCCTGCCATTTAAAAGACTCCGGGCGTTCAGCATAGGTATGTCCCGAATAGCAGTTAACTTTAAGTTCCTCCAATCCCGTCCTCCCGACTTATAGTTCCAAGGGAGCGACTAGTTCGGGGAAGCTTTCCCGACAATAAAGCCCAAGATTGTGTCTTGCCCATCGTTTGAGGAAGTCCAGGTCCATCTCCTGATTGGAAATATTAAAGGTAAGCCCTATCAGTTTCGCCTTCTCCCAATCAAAAGATGATGTCCTGTGCTCTAAGGAAAGTAGCCGGGTTATTACGTTGGGATAGCTTACCCCAAACGAGGTGCCTTCCTCAAAAGCAAGCTTAATTCTGGGCCCAGCCGAGTCTATCTTTACCTTTTTCTTCCCGCGATTGAGAAATTCATCAAAGTTTAGCTTATCCTTGGCCAGTTCGGTGGCGATGAAGAAGTCAATTAATGAGGTTATTTCCTGGCCGTAAGCCTCGACGCGTTTTTGGGCCGCGTTGCGGAGGTGAATAGCATATTTTCCAACCTTGTTTGGTTTAACCATGGTTGAAAGCAGCAGTTCATATTTATCCCTGAAGGTATACCCCATCGCGGCTCCCTTAATGTAAGCATCCAGACACGTCAGTATTAGCCGGAAGTACTCAAGGCGCAGGCCGCCAAATCTCACCAGCCCCAGAAGCGACGGCGACCAGCCCACCGCCTCCTTCAAGGCATCCCCCATAACGTATGCCGTTAGAGTCCTTGTTGGCTGAAAGGGCATCAGTTTCTCCTCCATTAGCAAGCGTCTATAGTAATAAATCTATTATAACTCATAACTACGTGTCTGGGTAACCCTCCCCCTTTTATATTTTCGGCTTCTTCTTATGCCAGTCGGTTGCCTGCTGGAAGGCATAGGCAATTTTCAGGATGGTCTCTTCGCTGAAGGGCTTACCGATAATCTGCATACCAACGGGCAGTCCCTCGGCAAAACCCGCCGGGATGGAGATAGCCGGCAGGCCGGCGATGTTTATCGGCAGGGTGCAGACGTCGCTTAAGTACATTTGCAGGGGGTCATCTACCTTCTCCCCAATCTTGAAGGGAACAGTGGGTGAGGTGGGGGTAACCAGGGCGTCAAATCTCTCAAAAGCTCGCTCAAATTCCTGCCTTATCAGCGTGCGCACCTTCAGGGCCTTGAGGTACCAGGCGTCGTAGTAGCCGGCGGATAGGGCATAGGTTCCCAGCATGATACGCCTCTTCACTTCAGGGCCAAAGCCGTACTGGCGGGTCTTCTCCATTGCCTCCCACATATTGCTGGTCTTGAGGTAGGAGAAGCCATACTTGACGCCATCATAGCGAGCCAGATTGGCCGACGCTTCTGACGGAGCGATGATGTAGTATGCTGCCAGCGCATAGGGAGTGTGGGGCAGTGATACTTCCCAGTCCACACTGGCACCCAGCTCCCCCAGTTTACTGATGGCGGCTCGTATCACTGATTTGACCTCCGCCTGCATTCCAGCAACGAAATACTCCTCAGGCACGCCGAGACGGATACCGCTGAGGTTATCACTCAGGCATCGGGTGTAGTCAGGTGTCGGGTAAGGGACTGAGGTGGAATCTCTGGGGTCATGACCGGCAATGGCATTCAGTACCAGGGCACAATCGATAACGTCCTGAGTTAGTGGCCCAATCTGGTCAAGGGAACTGGCAAAGGCAACCAGGCCGTAGCGGCTTACTCTCCCGTAGGTTGGTTTGAGACCGGCAACACTGCAGAAACCAGCCGGCTGGCGAATACTGCCGCCGGTATCCGAACCCAGTGAGTAGATAGCTTCGCCGGCGGCAACACCTGCCGCCGAACCGCCGCTGCTGCCGCCGGGCACACGGCTCAAATCCCAGGGGTTACGGGTGGGAAAGAAGGCAGAATTCTCAGTGGATGAACCCATGGCA
Source organism: uncultured Dehalococcoidales bacterium (assembly GCA_964535045.1). Taxonomy (GTDB): domain Bacteria; phylum Chloroflexota; class Dehalococcoidia; order Dehalococcoidales; family UBA5760; genus UBA5760. The sequence goes on from CAZHRO010000068.1 coordinate 4,392, forward strand.
AATTCATCCATGTTTGTCTTACCCACGATTACCGCCTGACATCTCTTTAACCTCTCAACTACGTTAGCATCATAGGGGGGCACGAACTTCTCCAGCATTCGCGACGAACAGGTGGTGCGTATCCCTCTGGTGCACATATTGTCCTTGATTAACATCGGGATACCGGTAAGAAAACCAGCTTTACCGGAGGCGATAAGGGCATCGGCCTTTTGGGCTTGAGATAGTGCCAGCTCATCGGTCACGGTAACTACAGCGTGAATCCGGGGTTCTACTTCGTGAATGCGCTCTAAGCAGGACTCGGCTAGTTCCACCGAAGAAATCTGCCTGCTCTTGAGTAGCTCATGTGCTTCGTGAATTGTTAGCTGATTGTAATTAATAGTATTTGCCCCTTTGCTCTTGTTAGATAATGCCCGCTTGCCCCTTTTGCGAGAGCGGATTTTGCCTGTCTACCCGCCGAGCACAGGTCGTACCCGGAAGAAACCTCCCTCTTTTTGGGGAGCATTAGCCAGAACCTGGTCTGAGGGTAGGGAATCTGAGACCTCATCAGGGCGGACCACGTTCTGAAGGGTAACCGAGTGAGCCGTGGGCACGACACCAGTGGTGTCTACCTGCTGCAATACCTCGAAGTGCTCTAAGAGATTGGATAACTGCTCGCTGAACTTGCTCACCTCGGTCTCATCTAGACCCAGCCGGGCCAGACGAGCGATATGTAAGACTTCCTCGCGGCTGAGTTTCATTCTTACTCCGCAGTATTCGTTGAGTAATTATAGCACCCCCTTTTAAGTGTCAGCAAACAGGCACTCCTGCTATAATAGATGGTGAGGACAAGGTGAAGAGGTCAAGGCTCGTGTTGGCTGTTTTTGCCATGCTGGGTGAGGAGATAGCCCTAGCGCTATTTATTCTTTTAGGACTGCCGAGACTAGGGGTGAAGATACCTCTGGGTGGCCTGATTGCCATGATGGCGGGGCTAGCAGCCTATGGCGTTGTCTCTTATCGTCTTGGTAGCCGAGCTCTGAGGAAAAAACCAGTGACTGGATTTACTGACATGGTGGGTGTTAGTGGTATAGTGATCGAACCGCTGACCCCGAAAGGCGTCATCAAAATCGGGAGCGAGCTCTGGGAGGCTGAGTCTGCTGAGCATCCTATAGGCGTCGGGGAGGAGGTCATTGTGGTTGAACGGAGTGGGCTTAAGCTCATAGTGCGTAAGGGCAGCACTGACTCTGGATAGAGGTTTTAGCGTCGATTGTTTGGCAATT
>CAZHRO010000069.1:0-5609 GCA_964535045.1 uncultured Dehalococcoidales bacterium
CCGCCACCCAAATACCCCCACCGCACTGCGCTGTAACACCCCGCGAAAGGCAAACTCTTCGGCAAACCCCGTGAACGCCAGAAGTATCAGGGCTATTGGCAAGGCCTCAGACCAGGTGAGCTGACTAATCATGGCCTCCGGTCTCAAAATAAAGTACTCCACCCAGCCAAAGAGTAGACCAGATGATGCCACCCCCACTTGGGCGAGAGGCGATCTAAAATTCAGCCCGACTTCACCCCGTTTATAACCCAGGGCACGTACCACAACTACTGACGCCACTATTAATGGGGTATAGATAATGGGGAACCACCCTATTGTGGGTACGGGAGTGAGGGATAGGCTCACACTCAAGTCTATTACCCGGACTAAAGGCACCAGCGCCAGGGATAGAATCAACCGCCGGTGAGACCTGTCACTGGTGCGAGCTGAGCGCACGATTGCCGTTGCCATTATTACCACGTGACCAATTACCCCCCATAAGGGGTGCAGAAACATGGTAACTACTTCAGCCGCGGCAATAACCGCTAGATAGGCAGTGGCTTCTCTTACTATGTTTCCCCGGGGGCGAGCTACAGCTTCTATCATTCTCTTAATAGCTCAGTTTAACAACTCTACCCACCTAACTCAGCATGAGTGCGCAGAAAACCCGTCAGGTTGTCACGGGAAACCAGCCCGATAACCCGATCCCCACTCACCACCAGGATTTGATTTACATCGCCCTCGTTCATCTGCTCCAGTATGCTTAAGGCGCTCTCACTAGGTGGGACTGTCCTCAGCTTATCACGCGGGGTCATGATATCCCTTACCCGGGTCACACCCCAGTCCCGGCGGGGTACAGGTTTGATACTATCCAGGGTTAAAATACCCTCAACCCTGTCTTCATCACCAACCACAAAAAGCCGGTGCCCCAGGGGAAAGATGTGCTCCTCAACCAAACGACTGAGGGTAGTCTCCGGAGAAACCACCGGACAGCTGGTAATCATTACCTGAGCCGCCGTAAACCGACGGAGGGTCTCCCGAAACTCAGTCTGACGATAGCTGGTCTGGGCCGCATTCTTCAGGAACCAACCGATAAAAGCCAGCCACAAACCGCTAAAAGGATTCAACCCATATGGCGGTGACAGACCAAGCAGCGGGAGTACAACAACAGCAATCCCACCGCCAATAAAAAAGTAGCCAACGCCCTGTCCTACCCGGGTAGCGATTCGGGTGGAGCGCCTGAAATCACCGCTGCGACGCCAGATGACGGCGCGGAAGAGACGTCCGCCATCCAGGGGGAAACCAGGGATCAGGTTGAAGACAGCCAGGGCAAAATTCATAACCATCAGCCACAGAACCATCCTGGCTACCAGCGGCGGCATACCTGGACCGAAAGACCAGATTAAGAAACATATGCCCCCGATTACAGCGCTACAGATAGGGCCGGCGGCGGCCATCTTCAGCTCAGCATTGGGACGGGAGGCTTCCCTGGTCATCATCGCCATACCGCCAAAGATAAACAGGGTGATGCTGGTTACGGGAATATCATTGGCCCGGCCCACCAGACTGTGGGCTAGTTCATGCGCCACCACCGAGGCGAAGAAAAGCAGACTGGTAACGACACCGATAGCCCAGGCAAATCCAGAAGTCCAGTCCGGAGAGACCAGAGACAAAGTCAACAGCGTAAAAATCAAGAACCAGCTATAGTGCAGCTTGATCTGGATACCAAAGACCCTGCCTAGATTAATTGCACCGCCCATTTCAAATCAACCTAACCTATATTAACACAGAACATAAAACGTGCCAACTGGCATTATGGGTGGTATCTCAAAACAGTGGAACTGGCAGAATCTCGAGACTTCGGGCTTTAGCTCGACCGGGCCGCCAGTGATTTCTCCAGCTCAAAAAGAGCGGCTGACACCGCCCAGTGTCTCACTCGAGCTCTATCTCCCGGGTAACGCCCCGTCACCACGCGCCGGTTCCCGCCGTCAAGAACCCCGATATGGAAAGTGCCAAACTGTCTCCCCCCGGCCCGGTCGGGTTCATCTGCCCCAGTTACGCCCAGACCGATTGCCGTCCCCAAACGCGAGCGGACAGCTTCAGCCATCGCCTGCGCCATTTCGGCGCTCTCGCTACCATGCTCGGCAATAAGCCTGAAATCGACCCCATAAGCTACCCGAGCTTCATCAGAAAGAGCTACCAGACCACCCTTAAAATAGGGCGTCACTTCGGGAGACTCGATAATGGTCGCAGCCAGTAACCCCCCGGTATAGCTTTCCATTACAGCCAGGCTCAACTTCCGCTCCGCCAGCAGGCGCCCGACGACGGCCGCCAGGGTATCACTATCCGTTCCCCAGATATGCTCACCCAGAATCGGTCTCAGCTCAGCTTCCCCCTGAGCAATCATTGCCTCAGCCTCCCCCTGACTCCGCGCCTTAGCAGCGATGCGGAGATAGATACCGTCGACCTTGGCATAAACACCGAGGGTAGGATTAGCCGAAGAAAGCATCGGGGAAACCATTTCCGCCACCCGGGCCTCCGTCAGGCCGAAGGTCTTCAAGGTCTTGGAAACGATAATCGCCCCGCTGGTCCTCTGACGCAACCGAGGGAGGACTTCATTTTGCCACATGGGCTGCATCTCTCTGGGTGGGCCGGGCATGGCTACGATGATACGGCCGTCCTTCTCCACCCACCACCCGGGAGCTGTGCCACCAGCATTACGAATTACCTCTCCCGAAGGAATAAGGGTCGCCTGCTTAAGATTGCTCAAGGGCATCTCCCTCCGAAAACGACTAAAGAACTCTCGTAGCTCACGCTCCAGAGCGGGGACAGGTTCGGGCTTTTCACCCACCAGTTCAGCAATCGCCTCACGGGTTATGTCATCCTGGGTGGGCCCTAAGCCGCCGGTAGTCAGAATAATATCGGAACGCTGCCAGGCACGCTTCAGCGTCTTTACCAGCCGCGCCTGATTATCACCTACCTGGGATATCCAGTAGAGGTCTATTCCCAGTCCGGGTAACTGGCTGGCGAGGAAAGAGGCGTTGGTATCCGTTATCTCCCCGAGAAGAAGCTCCGTACCAATCGAGATAATCTCAGCTTTCATCAGGAACGGTTACACAGCCAAGTTTTTCTAGGGTAACCTCAGCCGCCCGCTTCCCCGACAGGAGCATGCCCCCGAAGATAGGCCCCATGCGGTGGGTACCGCAGACCGCGTTGGCGGCCATGCCGGCAACAATCAAGCCCGGGTAGACCTCCCTGGTATTCTCTATTATCCGCTGTTCCGCCACCTCAGCCCACAGTGACTTCTCCCCCATTATACCACCCCCTTCAGTACTCAGCCGGCCGTGAAGCTTATCGACCACGATGTGGCAGATTTCACAATCGTGACCCGTGGCATCTATTACCATCTTCGACCGTATCGACAGGGGGTCCACATGGAGGCCAGCCATATTGACCGCCGTCCAGTTCAAGACCAGTCCGGTTACTCTATCGTTCTCGCGAATCATAACGTCCTCAATGCTAATCAGGTTAAATATCTTGGCTCCTGCCTGTATCGCCTTGAGACAGATCGCTGCGGACGCCTCTACCGAGTCCGCGGTGTAGTAGCCCGGCTCACACTCTCTATTTCTAATACCGAACTCATCAAGTATCGCCTTGGCCTCCTCCTGCACCACGATGGTATTGAACATCATTCCACCGCCGGGCATGCCACCACCCGCTCGCAGTCCCCTCTCGAAAATGACCGTTTTGGCACCCTCCTTCGCCAGGTAGTAAGCAGCGGTCATACCGGACGGCCCGGCACCACCGATGGCGACATCAATATCCATGGCATCCTGAAATTCTTCCATGAAGCTCCTGGTTATGACTCGAGATATGGTTACATCGTCAAGTTGCATTTACCCCTCCTTCTTCCAGTATTGATGTTTATTAACACTTGGGTGCTTTGACCCCCAAGTACTTATCCACCAGTTCCATGGCACAGAACTCACCACACATACTGCAGGCTGCCCCCGCCGAGGTGTGCTTAGCATGCACCCGGCGAGACCGCTCGGGTTCTAGGGACAGCCTAGCCTGCTCCTCCCAGTTAAGCTGCTTGCGGGCTACCGACATTCGCCGGTCCCAGTCGGCAGCACCCTTTACCCCCTTAACGATATCACCAGCGTGAGCCGCAATACGCGAGGCAATCACACCCTGCCTCACATCCTCCGGGTCGGGCAGGGAGAGGTGCTCGCTGGGGGTAACGTAGCACAGAAAATCGGTACCGAAAGCGGCTGCAATTGCACCACCGATGGCCCCGGTGATGTGATCATAGCCGGCGGCAACATCAGTTACCAGCGGCCCCAGTACATAGAACGGTGCCCCCCGGCAGATGGATTTCTCCAGCCTCACATTAGCCTCAATCTGGTTTAGGGGCAGATGCCCCGGCCCCTCAACCATAGCCTGAACCCCAGCCTCACGGGCCCGCTCCACAAGCTCTCCAATTACCAGGAGCTCCTCAACCTGGGCCCGGTCGGTGGCATCGGAGATAGAACCAGGACGCATCCCATCGCCCAGGCTCAGGGTGACGTCGAACTCCCTGGCTATCTCCAGCAGGCGGTCGTAATACTCATAGAGAGGGTTTTCCTGCTCGTTATAGAGCATCCAGCCGATAAGAAAAGCCCCCCCGCGAGATACGACATCAGCCACTCTCCCCTGCTGCTTAAGCTTGGCAATCGCCTGCTGAGTAACACCACAGTGCACCGTAATGAAGTCAACACCATCCTGAATATGCTCCTCAATGCCGCGAAACAGGTCGTCCACGGTCATTTTTACAATAGCACCACGACTCTCAATCGCCTCAATCGCTGCCTGATATATCGGTACGGTGCCTATGGCTACCGAACTTGAGGTAATAATGGCCTGCCGAATCGCCGAGATATCCCCACCGGTTGATAAGTCCATGACAGTATCGGCACCAGCCTCGATAGCGATGCGCAGCTTTGCCAGCTCGGTCTCAACATCGCAAAAATCAGAGGAGGTACCGATATTGGCATTAACCTTGGTTTTAAGCCCCTGACCAATACCACAGGGAACAAGATGTCGGTGATTAATATTGGCCGGGATTACAATAGTACCCTTAGCAACACCCTGCCGCACAAACTCGGCATCCACCCCCTCACTCCGGGCTACCAACTCCATTTGGGTAGATATTATTCCTTCTCTAGCCAATTCAAGTTGAGTCATGTTCACCTCCACAAAAATTAAGACCAAGGATACCGGCAGCGGAAACTAGAACCTTGGTCTGAGTATCTGCCGCATCCCTACGCTCGTATTACCGAGATCAGGTTCATGGGGTTGGCTTAAAACTACCTCTCAGCCTTTAAGCACCCCCAGCGGCCTGAGCCTATTCAATTCTATCTTTAATGTAGCACAATTCCTGACAAGATGTAAAGTATCAGTCTCTTCCAATACAAGATGAGCCTGAGAGATTCAGGCAACTCGTTTATGATTGGGACATGCGACTAATCATGAACGATGAAAGACTTCAGACAGGAGTACAATAACTACCGACCACACAGTTCGCTGGGATACCGACCTCCAGCTCCTGATTTTGAGATGATTGACAGCGAGGGAGAGACGGTACGCCTCTC
>CAZHRO010000070.1:0-5606 GCA_964535045.1 uncultured Dehalococcoidales bacterium
TCGAGGCTCTGAAGAAGGAACTGGCTACGATTCGCACCGGACACGCTACCCCGGCTCTCATCGAGCACCTCAAGGTAGAATATGCCGGTGTTCCCACGCCGCTTAATCAAATTGCTGGCATTTCGGCTCCGGCCGCCAGACTCCTCGTTATCCAGCCCTGGGACAAAAGCAGCCTGCGCAACATTGAGAAGGCTATTCTAACATCTGACCTTGGACTGAATCCCACCAGTGACGGCAACGTAGTTCGTATAAATATCCCACCGCTTAGCGAAGAACGGCGCCGGGAACTGGCTAAAGTACTGCACACCAGAGTAGAAAAGGAGAAGGTGGTCATCCGCAATCTGAGACGTGAGACCATGGACGAACTGAGAAAGCAGGAGAGGGATAAGGAAATATCACAGGATGAGTTGAGGCGTGCCTTGGACCAGCTACAGAAGATAACCGACGTTTTTATCGCCAGCGCCGAGCAGGTGGGAAAGGATAAGGAAGCCGAACTCCAGGAGGTTTAGCCCGAAGAGCCACTGCTAGATGCCGACCTGCGACATGGAAATTACGAGGTCAACCACCAAGGAAAAGATTCGTTTGCCCAATCATATAGCTATTATCATGGATGGTAATGGTAGATGGGCAGAGAAACGCGGGCTAACCAGGTTAGAAGGGCATCTAGCTGGATTAGAGCGAGCCCGCACTGCGATTAGATACCTTAATAATGAGTACCGCATAAGATACCTTACCCTTTTTGGCTTTTCTACCGAAAACTGGGGTCGTCCCCAAGACGAGGTCGGCAATATCCTGCGTGTCTTCTCCGAGATAATAGACCGGGAAACCGTGGAGTTTCATAAACTGGGAATCAGGCTGCGTCACCTCGGCCATCTGGAGGAACTCCCCGCCGGTCTCCAGGAGTCTATAAAAAGAGCTACGGAGCTAACTAAGAATAACCCCGGCATGACCTTCAACCTGGCCTTTAACTATGGCGGGCGTACTGAGATTCTGGATGCCGTGCGTCGAATTATAGCTGACAATATCCCTCCTCAAAATATAGACGAGAAGTTATTCAATGGTTACCTCTACACTGCGGGTATACCCGATGTTGACCTGCTCGTGCGCACCGGTGGTGAGCTCCGTATTAGCAACTTCCTGATATGGCAGGCAGTCTACGGCGAGTTCTACTTCACCAACCTTCTCTGGCCTGACTTCGACGAAAAGGAGATTGATAAGGCACTTAAAGCCTATCACCAGAGGCAAAGACGTTTCGGCGGGCTGTAGTCAGGCTAAGAAGCCATATAGAAGCACAACCTCAACCGACGTGCAAGAAAAAGCGTCTTAATCCTTAAGCCCCCCCACTCTAGCTTTCTTATATTCTCGATAGAGAAGCGCAGTTTCCCTTCCCCGCGAAGGTTGCGTAAGCTGAGCCTCATTGATTATACTCTGTGGTGGGTAATTCGGGGGCCTAAGAAGGGTTATGCTACCAGCGAGACTCCCTACTGGTTATCCCGGATTAAGAGGTTTAATAAGAGTCATATGCTTTCGAAAAGGGCCGTCACTTCTATCTGGTACGTCTCTCTCTTAATAGTTACTGTCTGGTTCGGTGGCGGGACAGGGTTTGCGGCAGTGATGGCTATCTTCGGAAGCCTTGCCGCCCTTGAATTCTACCGAATGGTGGCCGGGGCTAAGATAGCACCGCTCACTGGCTTCGGTCTCACCTGGACGATATTCTTCATCCTCAGCCGCAATTCAGAGCTCCTGGCCCGCCTTGAAGGCTGCTTTAATTCAGACCTGCTCACCCCGCTTCTCCTCACCTCAGCGGTAGTAATACCCCTGATTTACCTCCTGTTTCGTCGGCATAAAGAGGGAGCCTTTACCAGCTGGCTATGGACACTGGCCGGCATCCTCTACATCGGCTGGCTCTTAAGCCACCTGGTTGCCCTGAGAGGCCTAGATTACGGTCGAAACTGGGTGTTCTTCGTTCTTTTTGTTACCTGGGTCTCCGATACCACCGCCTTCTTGGTCGGCCGCAGGTTTGGCCGCCACCGACTGGCTCCTCTTATCAGTTCGGCTAAGACCTGGGAGGGAACTATCGGGGGGATATGCGGCGCCATTGCCATAAGTACCCTGTTTTTCACCCCTACCGTGTTTCAACTGCCAATCTCATACTGGCAGGCAGTAGTCTTCAGCCTACTTGCGAGCATCCTGGGGCAGGTGGGCGACCTGGTCGAATCCCTGCTCAAACGCAATATGGGAGTTAAAGACTCAGGGAAGCTAATGCCCGGTCACGGGGGTATCCTTGACCGGATTGACAGCCTTCTTTTTGCCAGTATCGTGATATACTATTATGCAGTATGGGCAGGATGATTAGAAACCTGGCTGTCTTGGGCTCAACCGGCTCGATAGGTCGGCAAACACTTGAGGTAGTTCGTGCCTTTCCTGACCGATTCCGCATCATTGGCTTAGCTGCCGGCAAAAACCTTGAACTACTTAGCAATCAGGTAAGGGAATTTAGACCAAGATTTGTTCACCTTCAGGACAGAGGGGTGTCTGCCAAACCGGATAACGAGTGCGAGTTCATGCCCCCGGAGGAAATGGCCCGCCACCCCGAGGTAGATACTGTGGTAGTTGCTACTTCAGGTAGGTCAGGGCTGCTGCCAACGCTGGCCGCGGTAAAATCCGGGAAGAAGGTGGCTCTAGCCAATAAGGAACCCCTAGTTATGGCTGGCGAGATTATCATAAGAGAAGCAAAACTAAATAACGCCCAGATTCTACCGGTTGACAGTGAGCACAGCGCCCTGTGGCAGTGCCTTAACGGTGAAAGTCAAAAGCCCGCTCAGCTTATTCTGACAGCATCCGGAGGACCTTTTCGTCACCTCCCGGCAGCCGAGCTAAGTAGAGTAACCCCACAGCAAGCGCTCAAGCACCCTTCCTGGCAAATGGGCCAAAAGGTCACCGTTGACTCAGCCACCCTGATGAACAAGGGTCTGGAAGTCATTGAAGCCCACTGGCTGTTTGGTATTCCCTTTGAGAATATCAGGGTTCTAATTCATCCCGAGAGCATGATACACTCCCTGGTCGAGTTTACGGATGGCTCAGTTAAAGCCCAGTTAAGCTACCCCGACATGCGTCTTCCCATTCAATACGCCCTGTCCTACCCGGAGCGCTGGCTCAACCCCAGGCTACCACGGGTTAACTGGGACAGCCTGGGCAGCCTGACCTTTGAGCAACCCGATAGAAACCGATTTCCCTGCCTCAAGATAGCTGTTGAAGCGGGAAGAAAAGGAGGGACCTACCCGGCGGTACTCTGTGGTGCCGATGAGGTGGCAGTTGAATTATTTCTATCGGGGCGGGTTAAATTCACCGATATTGCTCGCCTGGTCACTGAGGCACTGGAACAGCATCAATCCGTAGCTCACCCTACCTTGGCGCAAATATTAGACGCCGATACCTGGGCTCGAGAAAAGGTCTCTCAAATCGCTACTGGAGATAATTTATGCTAGCTACGGTGGGGATTTTTATAGGTATATTAGTCGGGCTTATCCTTGCTCATGAGTTCGGGCACTTTATCACCGCTAAAGCCTTCCGAGTCGAGGTTAAAGAGTTTGGCGTCGGTTTTCCACCCAGGATATACGGTAAGAAGTGGGGGGAAACGGTCTACTCGCTTAATGCGGTACCCCTCGGCGGGTTTACCAAGCTGGCGGGCGAGGAAGACCCTGATGCACCCCGAAGCCTGGCCGGTAAGCCGATTGGCATCAGGCTCCTTGTCTTAAGCGCCGGCTCGCTGATGAATCTTCTGGCTCCCCTGGCCCTCTTCACCATCGCCTTTATGGTTCCCCACAATACGGTAGTGGGTAGGGTTATGGTCGACGAAGTCGCACTGAGTTCACCGGCCGCCGTAGCCGGTATTGAGAATGGAGATGCAATACTGGAAATAAATGATAAACCGATAAACAACACCGGCGACCTGCAGCGCTATATCCAGCTCAACCTGGGGGACGAGATTAAGATAACAGTTGAGCACAGTGACTCAACCTTGGAAGATGTTAGGCTGACGCCCCGATGGCAACCCCCTGCGGGGGAGGGAGCCATTGGCGTTACCGTGAAGACGGTGAATGCCACCGTTGTCCGCCAGAGTGAACCCGTCTGGAGGGCGGTACCCCTGGGTGCATCAACCTGCCTGGAGACCCTCGTTCTCTTCAAAAACGGGATACTGGGTATGCTTACCGGAGCAACCCCGGTTGAAGTGAGAGGGCCAGTAGGTATTGCCGAGATGACGGGAGAGGTGGCAAGAGCCGGCCTGAGCCCGCTACTTGAGTTCGCCGCCTTCCTCAGCATTAACCTGGGTCTAATAAACATTTTCCCCCTGCCCGCTCTGGATGGCGGTCGAATTGCCTTTGTCCTGATGGAGAAAGCCCGAGGGGGTAAACGAATCCCACCCAGAACTGAAGGACTCGTGCACCTCATTGGCTTCGCCGTCCTCATCGGGATATTGATCGCCGTTACCTATAACGATATCGCCCGGATAATGAGTGGTGGAGGCTGAATACCTTGAATCCAAGACGAATCAGTAAACCAATTCAGATTGGCAGGGTCACTATCGGTGGCGGTGCCCCTATCGTAGTGCAGTCAATGGTCAAAACCGACACCAGAGATATTATGTCAACTACTACCCAGATTAAAGAGCTTGCTGACTGCGGCTGTGAGCTGGTAAGGGTCGCCGTACCCGATGCTGATGCTGCCCAAGCATTGAAAGGGATAAAGAAAGAATCTCCCCTACCCATAATCGCTGATATTCATTTTGATTATCGGCTGGCGCTAAGGGCGCTGGAAGCCGGGGTTGACGGACTGCGTCTGAACCCGGGGAATATCAGTGAGTCCAGGAAGGTTTCGGTAATAGTTAAGTCGGCCAAAGAAAGAAATGTTCCTATCCGCATCGGGGTAAACGCCGGCAGCCTGCCTGACGTAGAAGGCACTGATACTCCCCTGCCCCAGCGAATGGTTGAGGCGGCTCTGAAACAGGTAAGGCTCCTGGAGAGTCTCGACTTTGACCTGATTAAGGTCTCTCTTAAAGCCTTTGACGTGCCGACGACGATTGAAGCCTATCGAGATATCGCGGGCAAGATACCCTACCCCCTGCACATCGGCATTACCGAAGCCGGCACGCCCAGGACGGGCATTATCCGCAGCACGGCAGGCATCGGCACCCTGCTCTATATGGGCATCGGGGATACCATCCGGGTTTCCCTGTCTGCTCACCCACGTGAGGAGGTAATCGCCGGCTACGAAATCTTAAAGAGCCTGAACCTGCGCCAGCACGGGCCGATTCTGGTCAGCTGCCCTTCCTGCGGAAGGGCCGAGGTGGATATCGTGAGATTAGCCGGCGACGTTGAAAAGGAGCTGCTCAAGGTTAGTAAGCCAATAAAGGTCGCCGTGATGGGCTGTGTGGTCAACGGGCCCGGTGAGGCTAAGGACGCCGATATCGGCATCGCCTGCGGCAAGGGCAACGCCGTCCTCTTCAAGAAAGGCAAAAAGGTCAACGTGATTGAAGAAAAGGATTTTATCAGGGTGCTGATGAGAGAGGTGGAGGGGTTCTAGGAGTGGTAGAGGGAAAGGTGTAG
>CAZHRO010000071.1:0-5546 GCA_964535045.1 uncultured Dehalococcoidales bacterium
CATCGCCGACTGGGACCGTGAAGAGGGTAGCGTTAGCGTTGTCTTCATGGAGGTGGGAACCACTACCCACCGGCTTGCTCTGGTTGGGGCTGGAGATAGCATCGCCAATTTCATCGGCCCCCTGGGGATACCGACCCATATTGAGAAGTTCGGCACTGTGGTCTGTGTTGCCGGTGGTTTCGCGGTTGCTACTATATTCCCCATCGCCAGAGCCTTGAAGGAAAAGGGTAATAAGGTTATTTCCATTATGGGGGCGCGCAACAAAGGCCTGATTTTCTGGGAAGAGGAGCTACGCCGCGTCAGCGATGAGTTGATAGTCACCACTGACGATGGTTCCTACGCTCGCCGGGGGCTGGTAACCGAGCCGCTCAAGGAAATACTGGAAGCTGGTGGAGTTGACCGGGTTTTCGCTATTGGTCCCAGTATTATGATGAAGTTCGCGGCCAAGACCACAGAGTCCTTTGGAGTTAAGACCATTGTCAGCCTGAATCCAATCATGGTTGATGGTACGGGAATGTGCGGCTGCTGTCGGGTATCTGTTAATGGGCAGACCAGATTTACCTGTGTCGACGGCCCCGATTTTGATGGACATCAGGTAGATTGGGATTTACTCTTGGCTCGCCAGAGGATTTACCTTGACGAAGAGAAACGCTCTCTGGAGCAGTGGCAGCATCAACGTACCAGTGAGGCCTGAGTAAGAATTTGGAGTAGTTACCTATGGCCAAGCTTGATTTGAACCGGGTATCTATGCCCCGACAGGACCCCAAACTGCGGGTGAAAAACTTTAACGAGGTCGCCCTGGGCTATAGCGCTGAGCAGGCTAAAGCCGAGGCTAGCCGCTGTATCCAGTGCCCCAAACGTCCGTGTGTTGAGGGCTGCCCGGTAGATATCGATATTCCCGGCTTTATCAAGGCTATCCGCGAGGATAATATGCCGGAAGCGGTAAGGATACTCAAGGACAAAAACAGCCTGCCGGGTATCTGCGGGCGGGTCTGTCCCCAGGAGACGCAGTGCGAGGTGATGTGTTCCCTGAATAAGAAGGGAGCGCCCATTGCTATCGGCCGCTTGGAGCGATACGTGGCTGACTGGGAGCGGGCTCACATGAAGCCGGGAAGTTCATCAGTAATTCACCCTAATCCGACGGGCAGGAAGGTAGCTGTGGTCGGCTCGGGACCAGCCGGGTTAACTGCCGCCGCCGACCTAGCCAAGCGGGGACACAGTGTTACTCTTTTTGAGGCACTACACGTTGCCGGTGGGGTGTTGATGTATGGCATCCCTGAGTTCCGTTTGCCTAAAGAAATCGTGCAGGCTGAGGTTAACTATGTTATCTCTCTGGGGGTGGAACTGGTGCTGGACGCCGTGGTAGGTAAGACGATAAGTGTCGATGAGTTACTTAGCAGTGGTTACCAGGCTGTCTTTCTGGGCCCCGGGGCCGGAGCACCGATGTTTTTGGATATCCCCGGCGAGAACCTCAACGGTATCTATTCGGCAAACGAGTTCTTGACCCGGGTTAATTTGATGAAGGCGTATAGATTTCCGGAATATGACACCCCGGTGAAGGTTGGCAAGAGGGTGGGTGTGGTCGGTGGTGGTAACGTGGCGATGGATGCCGCCCGCTGTGCCCTCAGGCTTGGCGCTGAGGAGGTCTATATTATCTATCGGCGTTCTGAGGTAGAGATGCCGGCCCGGCGTGAGGAAGTAGAAAATGCCAGGGAGGAGGGCATCCAGTTTAAGCTGCTGACCAATCCCAAGCGATATATCGGTAATGACCAGAACTGGGTAGCTGCTATGGAGTGCTATCAGATGGAGCTTGGGGAGCCGGATGCCAGCGGACGGCGCCGCCCCATTGCCGTACCCGGTTCCGAATACATTATCAAGGTTGATACTGCGGTCGCGGCCCTGGGTACCCGCCCCAATCCCATTATCCCTAAAAGCACCGAGGGTCTGGAGACCAGCCGGTGGGGAACGATTATCGCCGACGAAGTCAGCGGTCAGACGATGAAGCCCAAGGTCTGGGCGGGGGGTGACATCGTGACTGGTGCCGCTACTGTTATCAGCGCTATGGGCGCCGGCAAGCGGGCGGCGGCCGATATTGATGCGTATCTAAGGGGATAAGATTTCCCTTAATTTAGGCTAGTCAGAGGGTTCTCCGCTTAAAGGTTCTTCAACGCGTTTGTTTGCCTGTAAAACTTGCTTCCCCACTTTTTTGCGATAAAATGTATCCAAATTTCCCAAATCACTCTACATTAGAATAGCCGGAAACTGTGCTATAATGAAACTATTCATATGATATAGAATTTTCGGAGGTTAGCTACAGAAGGATACTCTCTAAGGCTGAGCTTCCTGGTTCGAGCGCTGAGTGTCCGTTTTAGCTCAGTTATAATAATCGGGTCAGTTAGCCTGTGCGAAGCCCCGGCCGCCGGTAAAGCCTACTTGGAATGTTAAAGGAGGATAAGAAGGGATGAATCCCATACAGGACGCTAAACGCCTGGGCCAGTCGATATGGCTTGATTACATTCGCAGGAATCTCATCACGAGCGGAGAGCTACAGAAACTGGTGCGGGACGGTATTAGCGGACTGACCAGTAACCCCACTATCTTCCAGAAGGCCATCGCCCAGAGTAATGATTACGATGCGGCACTGAAGCTGTTTCTTAAAGCAAATCAAGACGCCGATACCAATGCCATCTATGAGCACCTGGCCATAGCGGACGTTCGGATGGTTACCGACATCTTACGTCCCGTCTATGATGCGACTGATGGTAGCGATGGCTTTGTCAGCCTCGAGGTCTCTCCCCGTCTTGCCGATGACACTGAGGCTACCATCGCTGAGGTACAGCGTCTGTGGCGGCTCGTTGACCGTCCCAACCTTATGATCAAGGTACCGGCCACGCCGCAGGGTGTACCCGCCTTGGAAACGCTCATTGCGGAGGGAATCAACATAAACGTTACCCTTATGTTTTCCCTGAAGCACTATGAGTCTGTGTCACGCGCCTATATTCGCGGCATAGCAAAGAACCCGAACCCAGAGCGAGTAGCTTCGGTAGCCTCCTTTTTTGTGAGCCGGGTGGATACCTACGTGGATAGAGAACTGGAAAGAATAGGGACTGAAGAGGCTCTGGCGCTTCGGGGCAAGGCAGCAGTCGCCAATTCAAAGCTTGTCTACCGCCGCTTTCGGGAAGTCTTTTTCGGGGAGGAATTTGAGGAAGCACGCCGGCGCGGTGCCCGTATTCAGCGCGTTCTCTGGGGAAGCACCAGTACCAAGAACCCAGCCTATTCCGATGTTAAGTATGTGGAAGGCCTGATTGGACCGGATACGGTAAATACCCTGCCTCCTCAGACGATAGAGGCCTTCTGTGACCACGGGCAGGCGCGGCGGACGCTAGATAAGGGGCTGAAAGAAGCGGAGCAGGTACTAGCTAGCCTGGGAAGGGTCGGGGTAGATTTAGTGTCTATCACCGAACAGTTGCAACAAGATGGTGTCAGAGCATTTGCTGATTCCTTTGACCAGCTCCTCAGCGCTCTGGAAGAAAAGCGCCGGGTTTGGGCAGCGTAAGCATGGATGGTTAGGGCTTCGCTATCGGAGGTTCGGACACTGTCAGTCTGACGGCACGGCATAAGGCAGGGGAAAACATCATGAATAATCTGGGCTATCTGGGGTATCTGGGCTTCTTGGGTCTACTCGGGCTGCGCAATCCGAAATTTTATGCGTTCTATGGCTTCTATGCCTTCTACGCATTTTTCTTTCTTTAAGATAGTGAGAATCCTACTTCTGATGGCCTAGCGGAAAGAATGAGCCGGATGCCAGTGACCGCTCTTTGTCCGGTTCCATAAGTAGGCATACCTCTCTCTATCAGACATGGTAAGCCACCTTAGGCGAAACCAGATTTTCCTTGCGTAATTAACTATTACCACGCTCACAGATCACCCCCTCTTTCAGAGGCCAGAGCGGTAATTGTCACCTGTCTATATAATAAGCACTTTTGGAGCTATCTGTCAATAACCCATTAGAGCTAGGGGGCCGTTCTCACGTTTGAGATTCAGAACTGTCCGGCAGGCAAGCCAGCCGGCTAATGCGTGGCAGTCATTAGCCTTTTCCATACTCCGGCAAGCTTGTCCAGCAGATGACCAACGAAAGGACGCCAGGTGATAATGGCACCAAAGCGGCAGACCTCGTGACAGCATAAGCAGCGGATGCACCGCTGGTAGTCTATCTCCGCGGTCTCGCCAATTATTGAGATAGCTGAGGCAGGACAGACTTTCTCACACTCACGACACGCGGTACAATGACTCTTGATTATCCGCGGCCGCACCGTGCCTTTCTCCAGAAATCGTCGGGATAGTGCTCTGGGTGCTTTTCTTGTGAGTATATTGGTAGCTCCGGCAGGAAGTCTAAAATTAGTAACCATAACGTCTTCCAGTCTTTCCCCGGTAATCTCAATACTCCCCGGGTCTCCGATACCCAGTCCCCTCTCGGCTGCATACCGCGTGGTATAAATATCCAGGGGAGCTAACCCAATTATTCTTGCGGCCACCGCATCCAGGGCAACCGCATCAGCACTGGCCAGGATAACTCCAAGCTTCACCAGACTGCCCGAAGCTGGCCCTTCTCCCTCCATGGCGATAACTCCGTCCATCACCGTAAACTGCGGTCTCACGACCGAAAAGATGTCAGTCAGCACCTGAGAGAAATTATCAGGCCCCGGGTACTCCCCGTGGAATCTGATACGCTGACCATGGGGAATCATGCCGTACATGTTCTTCACACCACCGGTGAAAAGCGCCAGAGAGTGCGTTTTAAACTTAGGGAGATTAACTATGACATCAGCATCCAGGGCAGCCTTTGACACATAGACCTTCCTCAGGAGCTTACCACGGCAGCTGACTTCGATAAACCCTGCCTCCTTGAGATTGATTAGAGCTATCCCAGCCCTGCTGCAGGCGTGACGTAAACCAGAAACCTGAAAGCCATCACCGCTGCCAGAATCGATATCATCGCCAGCGGTAATACTTGCCCCCGTGCCTTTCAGCAGATTCAATACCGCCTCTACAAAAACGGGGTGGGTAACGATACCTCTCTCGGCGGGCGACGCGGGTGAAAGATGGTTTATTTTTACAAATACCCTCATCCCCGGCTTTATTAGTTTCTCTATGCCTCCAGTAAGCTTGATGCTACGCTGTATCGCCGTAGAAACTTCGGTATAATCATACCCACGGGCTCTAACAATAGATACTCTCGCTTTACCCACTTGGCTTCTCTATCGAGACAAAATCTTTTCGCAGCAAAAAACTTGAGGTGAATGCTCCGCTAAACGGTTAGCCATATGGACTATACCCTAGCTACCTTCTAGCGTCAACCTAGCTTTTAGGGCGGTGGAAACAGCTACGGTAGGCAAGCAAACTTGATGGAGTGGCTAACCTGCGAGCGTGGTTTCTATTCAGCTTGTCAGCGGGCAATACTCAACGATAAACAGTACTGTCGAAATAAACTCATTTGTAATGACCCACTACGTCTATCCACAGGTATAGCGAGCGGTAAATCTCAC
>CAZHRO010000072.1:0-5477 GCA_964535045.1 uncultured Dehalococcoidales bacterium
ATCTTGATATTGAGACCACCGGCCTGTCCTGGCTGGACTCAGAGATAACCGTTATCGGCATCTACTTGGTCAACAGTGGTGATAGCAGGCTGGTGCAACTAGTGGACAAAGAGATAACGGTGAACAACCTTCTCAAGACTATTGATGGAGTGAGTACCATCTATACCTACAACGGCAGCCGGTTTGACCTGCCCTTTATCAACGACTCGCTGGGGATAGATCTTGAGACTATAGCTGACCACCATGATCTTATGTATGACTGCTGGCGGTGTAATCTTTTTGGCGGCTTCAAGGCGGTCGAGCAACAGCTGGGCATTTCCCGGCGTCTTCAGGGTATTTCAGGGCTGGATGCAGTGCTGCTTTGGCAGAGATACCAGAACTACGGTGACCGGAACGCCCTGGATTTACTGCTGGAATACAATAGGGAGGACGTGGTGAACTTAAAAGTGCTGAGGGAGAAACTAAGCCCGTTTGTAGAGTTGTGAGGACACATGTCTGACAAACGTTTGTTTCTACATGGATACGGAAATGAGGTGCAAGAGCAGCTAGCTCTTCTTATTGCTGAAGCAAAAGGTGGCAATCTACTTGCTCCAGTGACACTTGTCGTACCGACCATGTACACCGGCCTGTCGGTGCGGCGCAGTCTGGCTAAGCAGGGAGGTCTCATAAACGTACGCTTCATGGTGATTCCCAGGCTTGCCGAGTACCTGGGAGCACCGGCCTTAGCCAGACAGGGGAAATCACCTCTCACGCCAACAATGAAGCTGGCGGCGGTGAGACACTTTGCCGGGGAGATGGCAAAAAAAGAGCCGCTAGGACCCATTGCCAGCCACCCACCACTCCATGATTATCTCATCAACACCTTCAGCGAGTTTGCCATGCTCTCGGAAGAGCAGTTATCGTGGCTGCAAGACAGAAACCCACTCGTGCACCAGGTGGTTGAGTGGTATCGCGTGTACCAGGAGCTAACTCAGTCCTACTACGACCGGGAGGAGCTTGCCCTCTCAGCTGCTGACTCAGTCGCCCAAGGCAATGCCGAAAGCGTGTTAAAAGACCTTGGCTCCATCATATTTTTCCTGGTCACTGGTTTTTCACCAGGTGAGATGGCTCTTGTATCCAGTCTCGGGACACGAGGTTGCTGCTCCGCGATACTTGGCCTTGCCGGCGAGGAAGACGTCGATACTGAGACATACAGGCTCGCCTCGCGACTGGAGCCGGTACTTGGGAAAGCTAAAGTTAATACTCCCAGCGCGGAGAGCTACACGGCTGACCATATCGTAATTGCGCCGGATGCCTACGAGGAGGTGCGCTGGGCGATTCGCCACATCGCTAAGTGTGCCGAGAGCGGCATCCCCTTTCATCGCATGGCACTGCTATATCGTAACATCGATCCTTACGCGGAGCTAATCAAGGGTCAGCTCGAACTGGCACAAATTCCCGCCGCTGGCCCTGATCCTGTACCTCTCCGAGACTCGGCAGCAGGGAAACTCCTTCTCTACCTCATCGAGGTATTTGAATCCGACTTTGCCCGCGAGAGTGTTATGCGTTGGATAGCCGAGACGCCGGTACACACCGGAAAGGATAGAGAGCTTGCCTCGCGTGAAACCGCCTTGTGGGAGGAAATATCCGGCAGGGCAGGGATAATCAGGGGTGCCCAACAGTGGAGCGAGCGGCTGGAACGCTTCTGCGAGGGCATGAAAGAGAAGCTGGGGAGCGAAGAAATTGGTGAAGAAGACGGGGAAGCAACCACTGCAGACCATGATAAGGCTCGACTGCCCGCGGCAGTACGGCTTAAGCTGTTCATAGAGGAGCTATCAGGAAACCCTCCACCGACTGATGCTGGCTCCTGGAAAGAATATTCAGATTGGGCATCCCGAATGATGCAGCGATATGCCAACCTCGAAACATGGCCCGAGGCGCAAATGATGAGCTACGAGCGGGTAACTGCCATACTTGATGAGTTGGGCAGACTTGATGCTATTGAGCCTGGTGGCACTACTCTGACGGATTTTCGTCAGACACTTGACGATTGTCTCAGGGCAAGCTCAGGCCGATTGGGGGCCACTGGAGAAGGGGTCTTTGTGGCTCCGCTAGGCACTGCCCAGGGCATGGAGTTCGAGATAGTCCACATTCTGGGCATGGCAGAGGGGGCATTTCCTCCCAGGCTTTATGACGATGCTATCATTCCCGACCAGTACCGTGGAGAGCTAGGAAGCAACTGCCCGTTAGTGCTGCGTGACCAGAGGCGGATTGAGGAGCGTCGACTCTTCCGGGCGGCTCTGGCTTCAGGATGCAAACGTGTCCTTTCCTACCCCCGCTCCGGCAGTGGTGGTCAAAGGCGGGGTTACCCCTCACCGTGGCTGGTGCGTGAAGCCGATATTTTGCACAGAAAGTGCCAGCGTGCCACCGCTTCAGATAGCTCAACCTACACGCCGGTTAGCTCGGCAAATTTAGAGGGAATGGCTGCCGAGCCGTGGCTATCCGTTATTCACTCCATCCATGATAGCGTTCTGTCTCTGGGCAACCTGGTAGCGGCAGACGTTTACGACTACGATATGCACAGTCTGGCTAAATGGCATGCTTCGGGTTACCGTATTGACAAGCACTTCCTCATGGCAGAAGGCAGCATCGGCCATCGGGCACTAAAGACGGAAAGAGCTGTGAAGGATACCTCTTTCACTGCTTGGGACGGAAATGTCGCCTCTCTTTCCGGCAGGAGTCACAGGCTCGGGGTGCCGGGTGAGTCAGCACACTCCCCGACACGGCTTGAGCTATGGGCAAAATGCCCCTTCCGCTATTATTTACAGCATGTCCTCGAGGTGCCGGTTCTTGAACGTCCGGAGGAAATCCTAACCATTTCTCCCCTGGACCGCGGGCTGCTGGTGCATGGCATCTTAGAGAGGTTCATTAGATCTTTGCAAGAAAGCGGAAAGCTGCCCGACTACGGAGAGCCTTGGTCTGCGGACGACAGGGCATTGCTCATGGAGATAGCCGAAGAGGAATTTGCCAGAGCCGAAGCCCGTGGCATAACAGGAAGGCCGCTGCTTTGGGACGTGGCGAAGAACGAGATGCGGGACGACCTTTCCCTTTTTCTGAAAAAAGATAGCGAGATGCGTGCTGAGATGATGACCAGGCCTATCGCAATTGAATGGCGCTTTGGCTTTGGAGAGACAAATCATTATCCTCCCGTGATACTCGATATTGGAGAGGGACAGCAGATCAGCTTCAGGGGCGTAATCGACCGGGTAGATGCTGATGCATCAAATTCGAAACTCTTCATCGTAGATTACAAGACGGGTAGTTCTTACCCCTATCGTGATATGAAAGATGACCCCCTGGGAGCGGGAACACACCTTCAACTGCCGGTGTATGCCCTCGCCGTTCGGAGTCGGTTTGGGCAGGAACGCGAGATTCAGGCAGCATACTGGTTTGTCTCTGCCAGGGGTGGTTTTGAGACAAGAGGCATGATACTTTCTGATTCTCTGGAGAAGGGTTTCAGAAACATGGCGTGTCTCATTGTATCCGGTATAGAAGGCGGGCTTTTCCCTGCCAATCCCGGTAGCGGCAGCGAAGGCTATAACAACTGTGCTTACTGTGACTACCGACGTGTCTGCCCTGGCGACGTAGACATAGTATGGGAGAGGAAATCTCAAAACCCTGAGCTGGCTGCATACGTCAGTATGACCGGCGGAGTAGAAACGGGAGAGACCGAATGAGTTTGGATGAGTTCGTTCCATCCGATCAGGAATACAGACTTCGTATAGAGACCGAACTTGATGCCACCTTCTTCGTCGAGGCTGGTGCCGGCACCGGTAAGACGCGGGAACTGGTGTGCCGCATTGTCAACCTGATAGCATCCGGAGTAGCTGAGATTGACCGTATTGCAGCCATAACTTTTACCGAGGCGGCTGCGGCCGAACTGAGGGACAGGGTGCGTGCCGAGCTTGAGAAGCATACTACTGACCAGGCACTGGATGAGCAAAAGAGGAAAAGATGCTACGCCGCTCTAGCCCGCTTCGATGACGCCAGTATTCAGACGCTTCACAGTTTTGCAGCATCTCTACTACGCGAAAGACCGTTTGAGGCAGGGCTGCCCCCTAACTTTGAGGTCACTGCAGAGATGGAGGCTAGTATCGAGTTTGAGCAAAACTGGCAGGAGTGGGTGGACAGGGCAATGGAGAGAGAAGAAATCGCTTCCCATTTGCTTACTGCCATGACTTTTGGCCTCAGGCTGGATGACCTGAAGATAGCCGCCAGGTCACTTCATGAAAACTATGACCGGCTGCCTGAGCGGTTCGAGGCAAGTTCGCCACCACCGCGCCGGGCAGCAGACATGGTTGTAGCTGAAGCCAGCCGTATCCGGGAGTTAATGTCTCTTGCCAGCAAAGGCCTCGATGACCCTCTGGCTGCTCATGCCCGGAGGGTAACCGAACTGGCAGATATGCTTGGCTCCATGGATTGCGGCGGCAACGCCGCACTTTCGCTCCTTGCCGGTTTTGGCAGGCTGTCCTGCCGGGTCGGTAGCCAGAAGGACTGGGGGAATGAACCAGAAAGCGGTATAAACGGGTGTAAGGTGTTAAAAGAGCTTCTGGGAGAGCTTGAGACTGCAAAAGATGAGGAGCTTAAAGCTGTCCGCCGTGCCGCTCTGATGCCGCTTCTTGAGGACATCCGGTGCTCCTTGCTGAGTTGGGTCGATCGCAGGCGCAGCACGGGCAAGGTCCACTTCCACGATTTACTGGTGCGAGCGCGAGATATGCTCCGCAACATGCCAGAGGTAAGAGAACATTTCCAGGAGCGCTTTACCCATATATTGATTGACGAGTTCCAGGACACAGACCCAATACAGGCTGAGATTGCCTTCTTCCTGGCTGCCGACCGGAACGCGATGGGTGACGATGCTCTTACAGAGAGAGACTGGAGAAAGCTCAGAATCACTCCCGGCAAGCTGTTCGTGGTAGGAGACCCCAAGCAGTCTATCTACCGGTTCCGCCGGGCTGACATCGCTACGGTGCAGGAGGTAAGTGAGTTGCTCGGCACAGATAAAGTGCCGCTTGAGCAGAATTTCCGCTCTCAGGAACCAGTGATCGCCTGGGTCAACGCTGTTTTCAGTAAATGGATGGGCGAAGGCAAGCCGCATCTCCAGGCGACCTACGCTAACCTGTCTGCACGGTGGAACGATAAAGAAGCTGTACCGTCAATGGGTGTACATCGCTTTGGGCTGGCTGTGGATGAGCCGGCATCAAAGCTCAAGAAGTATGAGGCAGTTTCTATTGCTGGTGCTGTCTGCCGAATTAAGAGTGAAGGCTGGCTGGTGAGAGACGGAGACAAAAATACTTTACGCCCGGCCCGCTACTGCGATATCTGTATCCTCATGCCGACACGCACCGTGCTCCCCTACGTGGAGAGAGCCCTTGACGAAGCCCAGATTCCCTACCGCGTTGAAAGCGAGTCTTTCGTTCTTGGGACACAGGATGTCC
>CAZHRO010000073.1:0-5454 GCA_964535045.1 uncultured Dehalococcoidales bacterium
GCCGCTAACCCCCCGGAAAGATGTTACTACTGTAAGCAGGAGCTATTCTCTAAGTTAACGGGATTAGTGAAGCAATATGAATTGAACTACGCTGCTGACGGCTCAAATTATGATGACATTAGCGATTTCCGCCCCGGCATGAGGGCGGCCTCCCAGTTTGGGATAAGGAGCCCTCTAAAGGAGGCCATGCTCACGAAAGGGGAGATCAGAATATTGTCGAAGGAGATGAATTTGCCTGCGTGGGATAAACCGCCCCAACCCTGCTTGGCGACAAGGTTTCCATATGGCACGAGGATCACGAGGGAGCAACTTTCAAGGGTTGAACTCGCCGAGGAGTTTCTGGCGGGGTTTGGGATCAGGCAACTAAGAGTCCGGGTTCACGGTGACATAGCCAGAATAGAGGTTTCAAAGGAGGATATGCGCATATTTCTCGATGAGGAGCCGTCCCGAGAAATTGTGGACAGATTCAAAGCTCTCGGATATACATACATCACTCTGGATATTCAAGGCTACAGAATGGGCAGCATGAACGAGCCGTTAAAAAGGGAGGATTAGAGTTGGACAGAGAGAGAATCAAGGAACTTTTAGAAAATGTTAAGGGCGGGAAAATCGAAGTCGCCGATGCGTTAAGAACCCTGAAATCCCTCCCCTATGAAGACCTGGGTTTTGCCAAGCTAGATACCCACCGGGACTTAAGGAAGGGCTTTCCAGAAGTAATACTCTGTAGAGGAAAAACTCTGGAGCAAATAACAAAAACCGTAGAGGGGCTTTCGTCAGGGAGCAACTTTATCATGGCTACCAAAGCCAATAATGAGGTTTATGAAGCTATCAGAAATGTAAGGACGGACGCAATCTACTATGAAACGGCTGGAATTGTGTTAATCGGCCGGAAGAAAGGGGAAACGACCAGGAAAACAATCATAGTAGTTAGTGCCGGGACCGCTGACCTACCAATTGCTGAAGAGGCCGCGGTCACCGCAGAAGCCATGGGAAACACTGTTGAAAGGCTCTATGATGTTGGCGTTGCCGGAGTCCATCGGCTCCTGGACAACAGAGAAAAGCTGTTTCATGCCAACGTTATCGTAGTTGTCGCCGGGATGGAAGGGGCTCTGGCCAGCATAGTCGGAGGGCTGGTAGATAAACCGGTAGTTGCTGTCCCGACCAGCGTAGGCTACGGCGCCAGTTTTGATGGATTAGCTGCTCTATTAACCATGCTGAACTGCTGCGCACCAGGCGTGGTGGTCGTTAACATTGATAACGGATTCGGGGCGGGATACTTTGCCAGCGTTATAAATCAAATGGGTGAGGAGAAATGAAGATAGCATACTTTGATTGTTTCTCGGGCGTTAGCGGGGACATGATTTTAGGGGCACTGCTCGATGCCGGGCTTGATATCCGAGAGCTTGAAGCCGGGCTGGGCAGGCTAAAAATCTCCGGATACAAGCTCAAAGCCGAGAAGACCGCCAAAAAGGGCATTTCAGGAACAAGGTTTAGCGTTGATATAATTGAGCAGAATGTGGAGAGGAGCTTAAAGGATATTGTTGAAATCATTGATAAGAGTGATTTAGATGACGACATCAAAGATTTAAGCAAGAACACATTTAGAGAACTGGCCATAGTTGAAGCGAGCATACACGGTAAGAGTATTGATGAAATACATTTTCACGAAGCTGGAGGATTAGATTCCATTATAGATGTGGTTGGTTCTCTCATCAGCATAAAGAGGCTGGGCATTGAGGCTATATATTCATCCAGGATACACGTGGGAACCGGTTTTCTTGAGTGCCAGCACGGGGTTCTTCCCGTCCCCGCCCCGGCTACTCTGGCGTTACTGAAACAGATACCGATTTATTCCACGGGTATAGAGGCGGAACTGGCTACACCAACCGGGGTTTGTGTCCTGAAAACCCTGTCCCGGGGATTTGGAATTATGCCGGAAATGAAGGTGGAGAAGGTCGGTTACGGTGCCGGGAGTAGAGATTTGGAGATACCAAACTTATTGAGAGTCTATGTTGGCGAAACCAGCCAGGGGGGATATGAGAAAGACGAGGTCATTCTTATCGAAACGAATATCGATAATACGAGTCCAGAACTACTGGCCTATGCTTCTGAAACACTCCTGAAGCAGGGTGCACTCGATGTGTTCATGACGCCGATATTCATGAAGAAGAATAGACCGGGGACCATGCTGAGTATTTTGACCACTGGTGACAAACTCGACGAGAGCCTCTCAACGATCTTTGCCGAAATAGCGACACTGGGAGTCCGAATTTGTCGCTTGGAAAGGAAAAAACTTTCAAGGGAAGTCATCTCAATGAAGACAAGGTTTGGGGAGATAGAAGTGAAGATAGGCAAGGCTGGAAATCAAATCAAAAACATCACACCAGAATACGAGAGCTGCAAAGAAGCTGCGGTGAAGCAGGGAATTCCGTTAAAGGATGTATACGAGGAGGCAAAAGAGGCGGCTCGAAAAGCATTATTTGGGGAAAAGAGAACTAATTGAAAGGCTAAAACGTCATCCATGCCATGCTTCGTAAGGTGATTTTGATTTCGATTCTCGCGACCACCCCCCTCGCCTTTCTAAACGGGCAGCCAGTTTGCAGTTTTCCAAACCGAGCTTGGTTTAAGAACTCTTGAAGAAACTGCCCTCCACTTTCACCGCCCGACGGTAAAGGGGTTTAGCCGGCTTGGTCGAACTCGATAGCCATCCCCTTTTTGTGTTTGTTGACAGAGTTACGGGTTCAGAGGTATAAAGTAATATTTGTGAGTGGTACTCAAGCGGCGTTACGATAGATTGAACGGAGGTAGTAGATGGCTAGGTACGAGGATGATTATGATGAGGAATCGAAAGAACAGGCGTGCTTCATTGCTACTGCGGCCTATGGTACATCTTTAGCTGAGGAAGTTAATACGTTGCGTCGGTTTCGGGACGAGTTTCTCCAAACGAACCTCACGGGTAGGACATTCGTCCGGATCTATTACAGACTCAGTCCTCCCGTGGCCAGGTTTATCTCCAGGCACCGAGTGCTGAGGGCTCTGGTGCGTGAGTGTTTAGTAGGCCCCGCGGTGGCTTTATCGAAATCTATTCGAAGCTATCGGACTGGGTGACGCCTTTTGAGTCTCTTCTTCCGTAAGTGGGTTTTCCTTGGAACAACTAGCCCTGCTAATTTTGTGAAAGCCACGATTTTCCCCAAAGCCTCCTGACGGTAGACTGCGGGGTGGTCATTATATTTTCAGGCGAAGGATTTAGGCTCCTAGCTTTTTAACTAGCAAGGCGATATTCTTGCCAAAGTTCCAAGCCGTCCTCATACCCTCTTCGTCCTGCTCCACCTCACCCTTCCCGTGACCAAAAGCAACATTCCAGTAGGTTGAACCCGGCACAAAACACCCATGGATTGAAAACCAGTAAGCCAGCTGAGCGAAGGTGAAGTTTTTACCTGCCCGGCGCGCCACGACCAGAGGCCCGCCCACCTTCCCCTCAAATACCCTGCCGTTCAAATACCCAATATAACCAGCCCTGTCCATCAAGGCCTTGATCAAGGCTGTGGCCGAGCCAAAATAGACCGGCGAGGCAAGTATTATGGCGTCAGCCTCTTTCATTTTGGTATATATCGGCCACAGGTCATCATCTAGAGGACACCGCTCTTCTTTCTTACAGACCATACAGGCAGTACAGGGCTTAATCTCCAGGCCGGCTAAACTGATAAGCTCGGTCTCAAGTCCCTCCTCTTCAATGGCCTTAAGCGCATGTCTTGACAGGATTTCAGTGTTGCCCTTCTTCCTCGGGCTACCCACAATCGCAATCGCTTTCACTACGCCTCCTTTCTGCTGATAAACATCCCTCATCATAAACCGCGCAGCTTACTGAGAGCAACTTTAATTCGCTTAAGACAACGTTCCTTACCCAACACTGACATGGTTTCGAACAGGGGTGGGGCTACCGTCCGCCCGGTGACGGCTACCCTCAGCGTGCCGAAAAGCTGTCCTGTCTTAAGACCCAGCTCCCCGGCTAGAGGTCTGAGCACCGCCTCCAGGGACTCGTGGTTAAATTCCCCGATTGGCTCGAGCCTCTGCCTTGATGCCTCCAGTGCCTGGATGGCTGATTCCTGATCCATCTTCTTGACGATTAACAGTTCAGGCTCGTAGTCGATTTCAGCAAAGAAGAACTCGGTTAGCTCCGCCACTTCAGCCAGGGTGCGCGCCCGCTCCTGAACCAGAGGCATAATCTGCCTGACATAATCAATTGATAACGGCCGTTTAACCTCAGGCGGTAAGTCCCTTTCCAGAAACGGAAGTACTCTCTGTGTGAAATCCTCCACGCTCAGACTGCGGATATATACCCCGTTCATCCAGTCGAGCTTATCACGGTTGAAGATGGCTCCCGTCCTGCCGATTCGTTCCAGAGAGAAATTCTCCACCAGCTCCTGGCGCGACATGATTTCGGTCTTATCGTCCAGAGACCAGCCGATCAGGGCAAGAAAGTTAAACATCGTTTCGGGCAGGTAGCCCTGCTCCCGATACTCCAGGATAGACACCGCGCCGTGCCGTTTGCTGAGCTTAGAGCGGTCGGGGCCGAGTATCATCGGATGGTGTACAAACTTCGGTGGCTCAATGCCCAGCGCCCGATAGAGGAGGATATGCCGCGGGGTGCTGGAAATCCACTCCTCAGCCCGGATGACGTGGCTAACCTTCATGGCGCTGTCGTCGACCACATTTGCCAGATGATAGGTGGGGTAGCCGTCAGACTTGAGGAGCACAAAATCATCAAGGGAGCTATTCTCAAAGACCACCTCGCCGAAAATCAAATCTCTGAAACTGGTCTGCCCCTCGAGCGGAACCTTAAAGCGGACTACCGGCGTAGTGCCTTCCGCTTCCTTCCGGGCTCTCTCCTTTTCGGTTAAATCGCGGCAATGGCGGTCATAGCCCGGCGGCTGTTTACGCCTCACCTGCTCGGCACGCATCTCCTCAAGACGCCGGGGAGAGCAGTAGCAGTAATAGGCGTCACCCTGAGCAACAAGACGCTTCGCTGCTTCACGATACAGATGAAGACGCTGCGACTGAAAGTAAGGCCCGTAGGGGCCCCCCACCTCCGGCCCCTCGTCCCAGTTAAGCCCCAGCCACCTGAGCCCATCGAGGATACCCTCCACCGCCCCCTCGACCCTGCGGGCAACATCAGTGTCCTCGATACGGAGGATGAAGCTGCCGCCCGTGTGCCGGGCCAGCAGCCAGTTAAACATCGCCGTCCGGATATTACCCACGTGGGGATAGCCGGTGGGGCTGGGGGCAAAGCGCACTCTAACTGGTTGGGTCATACCAAAGTCTTTCTACTTTAGGTAGTTTGATAAGAAATTCCTAACTCCTTTAATCATATCTGCCACATCATCTGCTTTGTATTCATCAAATTTGCCATGGTCAGCATTATTCCGTATGTCATTCCAAACCTGAATTTGCTTA
>CAZHRO010000074.1:0-5317 GCA_964535045.1 uncultured Dehalococcoidales bacterium
TGATTATGGAATCAGAAACCGTTTTGAAGCATAACGAAACCCCGGATACCGGCGAGTCCCCGCCGGGCAAGCTCGCAGCTGCTTTGCAGAAATTCTTCGAAAGCTGCTGCAGCAAGGTGGCCGAAAAGACCGCCGAAGGGCTTGAGCAAAGCAAGAAAATCGCCTCGATAGAGTCCAGACTCGGCGGACTCGAATCCGAAAACCGCCGGATGTACGACCTGCTGGGCGACAGGCTCCCCAAAATGAGCGGCCTCGACGAACTGGTAGCCCAGCACACCAGGCTGCTCGAAGGCTTTTTTGACGAGCGGGTGATGGACCTGTTCAGGGGCATCATCCCGGTGCTCGACAGAATCGAGGCAAGGCTCTACGTGCTCACCGGCCTGATACGCTCGCGGAAGCTGCCTGCACAGGAAGCCCTGGAACTGCTCAGTTTTCTCAAGGGCGTGCGTATCGAACTCGTGTCGTTGCTGTCAGCCAACGGCATAGAGCAATTCACTACAGGAAAGAAAACATTCTCCGGCAAACACCACCAGGCGACCAGGTTTGTCACCTGTGACGACCCGTCGCTGGACGGCACCATCTTCAGGTCACTAAAGCCTGCCTACAGGCGGAACGGGACCATGATAAGGCCGGAGATAGTCGAAGTGTACCGTTACGAAGATAACGGTGGAAAGGAGATTGAAAATGTCTAACTCGATAATTGCAGTGGCCGTTGACTTCGGGACAAAGCGGTGTAAAGCCGCCTACGTGGATGCGACCGAGCGTCCCGTAGCTGTCCAGAACAAACGGGGCGACTTTTACACGCCCAGCGTGATAGCTTTTAACGACCAGGGCCGGCCTGAGATGATAGGAGAGGAAGCCCTGCTCGAAGGCATTGTGCGGCCGGACCGTGTCGTAGCGGATTTCAAGCTCAAGCTCGGCAGCGGCGAGGTGCTTTACAAAGGTGATAAGGACTACACCGCCACGGTCCTGGCGGCTTTGATGATAAAAGCCATGAAGGAATACGTGGAACAGGCCACCAACACTACTGTAACGTCTGCTGTTCTAAGCTGTCCGGCCAATACCAGGGATGATTTCAGGGCGGCCCTGATAGCAGCGGCAAAGATGGCGGGAATTGAAACGATTACACTGATTACCGAACCTGCTGCCGCGGGCCTGGCATACGCTTACAACAAGCAGTATGACAGGTGTTTTGTGGTGTTTGATTTAGGCGGTGGAACCCTTGACGTTTCAATCATCGAAGTCAGCGGCAACAACATCACGGTTACCGGCACCGAAGGCGTAGCCCAGCTGGGCGGCAGGGATTTTACCGCCAGGCTGGAGAAACGCATACTCGACGAATTCATCCGGCAGACCGGCGAAAATCCCAGCAGGCAGGATGACCCGCACTTCTTCCAGGAGCTTTATCAAAAGGCTGAATCAGCGAAAATCACCCTCAGCGAACGGGAAGACCGGACAGTGGTCATCGGCTGCCGGGGCAAGCAGGCCATTGTCAAAGTCACGCGAAAGGAATTCGTGTCCATGTGCAGCGACCTGTTCGATAAGTGCATCGAGTGTGCCAACAAGACAATAAAGGCACGCAACCACACCTGGAAGGATATCGACAGCCTCGTGATGGTCGGCGGTTCTTCGAGGATGCCGTACATCCAGGAACAGCTGGCCAACGTAAGCGGCCTTGCCCCGAAAAACGACATCTCCCCTGACCGGGCGGTGGCGTTGGGAGCAGCCCTGAAGGCCAGGCTGGTGCTGGGCGAAAAAGGCGTGCTTCCGCATCCGGGCATTTTCGTGCGGGAAGTGTCATCGCACGACCTGGGCTGCTGCGTGCTCAAGCCCGGCGGCAAGGGCGAGGATGACCTGGTGCAGGTGGCGTTGATACCCAAAAACACGCCTGTGCCTGCCCAAAAGGCTGACAGCTTTTTCCTGCAGCACGAAGACCAGACAGCGGTCAAAATCATCATCGCCCAGGGCGATGACGGCAGCCCGCTCAAGCAGTGCCTCAAGATAGGCGAAATCCAGCTTGACAACCTGCCCAAAGAGTCCAAACGCACCCAGCGGATTAAGGTCGATTACACCCTGGACTCCAACGGCATGGCAAAGGTCACGGCCACTGACCTGGTAGGCGGTGCCAGCCAGGCGGTTTCAATCGATTGCAAACAAAGTATTGGCAGATAATGCTTGAAAGGAGTGATGAACCATGTTCAGAAGTATCACACGCATTGTTTCGAACGAAGGTCCGCCACGCAGCTTCCTGCTGGTGGACACTTCCGGCTCGATGTCTGAAACCGATTTGCAGCCCAGCAGGCTGGAAGCGGCCAAGGACGCCGCATGTGAATATATCAGGGAGCTTTGCAACGCACGCCCTGAAACTCTGGTAACCGTAATCGGCTACTCCAACAAGACTGACATACAGTGTAAAAACAGGGATATGCGGGAAGGGCCCCGGCATGTATGGGAGGCGGTACGCAGGCTAAGAGGCGGCGGTACCACGCACATGGGCAAAGCCCTCAAAGCGGTTCAACACAGCCTGAGTTTAACCCTTTACGCCGGGCCTGTCCACGTTGTCCTGCTCAGTGACGGCTACCATAACGGAAGGTTCAATCCGGTAAAAATAGCGGATTCAATCAAAAAGAGGTATTCAGCCCGTATCGACTGTGTCGGGGTGGGGTCCGACCACCTCAGTGTTGATGAACTGTTGTTAAGGAAGATTGCTTCGTTAGATGAGAACGGCAGGCCCAGGTACCATTTCATTAAGGACGGTGTTCAGCTTGTCGAGCATTTCCGCCGGCTGGCCGGTTTCCTCAGCAGGGAGTAACCATGAACGAGAAGAGCCGCCAGGATTTCATAGACCTGCTGAACCGGTCGAACCCGAAACAGCGGAAGACTTCCATGCAGTCGGTGGAAGGAAAGGTATCCGCTGACGGGGTGACCTACATCCGCGAGGAGATAAACACGGTAACCCCGGATATGACCGCAAGGCAGGTGGTGTTTTTGTCCTCCCGCGAATGCGATTGCGGCCAGGTGCTCGGCCAGGACAACCCGCTAAAGGGCAAATGCCAGCACCCCGGCTGCAAGCACTTTGTGTGCCGGGCCTGCTGCCGCACGTGCGGACGCTGCGGCAGGACCGTCTGCTGCAGGCATTCCCGCCAGGTCTCCGGCGTGTACTACTGCAAACGCTGCTACCCGCTCAGGTTGTTGATACAGATATTCAAGTGGTTCTTTGACATAGAAAAGGAGAAGAAATGAAGCTGATTATAATCATTGCAATAATCCTGCTTCTGGCAGGGCCGCTGCGAAGAACGGTGCTGGCGAATTTCGGTTTGTTGTTCTCGCTGGCCATAGGCGGTGTCATAGGATTCGCCATCGCGGCATTGATGGTAAGGTTCAACTGCCCGGCCTGGCTTTTGATAGCCGGGCCGGTGCTGGGCAGCATTATCGTCGGACTGGAAATAAAGAAGTTTCTGGGATAACGGGCTAATGGACAGGCAGGTTTACATACTCGGTGAGTTATTGGGGCCGGACGACCCGCAGGTCAGGGCTATCCGCCAGCTGGGCAGTGTCGATGCTTCGGCAGCTTCTGCCCTGATGCGGAACCTCGCCCTCCAACGCGGCATCGACCCTGATGCACCTCCGGCCTTCGGGTTTGCTGACAGGCTCGATACCGGCCATTTGTTGCTCGGCAGGATAAGGGTAGGCGATATCCTGTGCCAAAAAACAGGGCTTGCCGACAAGGGCAGGCGGCCCGGCCATACCGCCATCTTAGGCAGGTCGGATTCGGGCAAATCCTTCCTCACAAAGCACATTGCTGTCCAGGCCATCCGCGAAGGCGAAACCGTCTTGGTACTGGCAAGGGACAGGGAATGGCGTGATGTCCTGCCCATGTTCCCGCCGGAAAAGCTGCTCTACATAGAGCCGGGCGACCTGGGCATAAACGTGCTCGAGGTTCCACGCTCGGCGGACGGCAAGCCTGTCATGCCGCCGGAGGAATGGGTGATGAACCTGAAAACCGTTACCCGCTCGACCCTGTTTTTGCGGGATGTGGCCAGCAACATGTTCAGCGACTCGCTCCTGGACCTTTACGCAAAAAACAACATTGCAAATGGCGGTGACTATCCGTGCCTGAGCCGGTTGAGGGACGCGGTTGTCAACATGCCGATGAAGGGCAAGCGGCTTTCCGAGGCACGGGACACACTCATTAACCGGCTGGATATGCTGATACGGTTTTTAGGCGGGCTGGATGTTATCCGCTCACGGGATTTGCACAAGCTATTCGGGCATTCGGTCATACTGGATATGTCCGGGCTGGAGGAAATACCGTGCACCTTCCTGTTCGAGTTTCTGACCGTACTGCTCAGGGCAGTCTTTCCTGCGGAGGATGAACAATGATAATGATTATCGAAGAGGCCTACAAATACTTCAGCACAGAAGCACAGAAGCGTTACGATTTGGGCGAAGGGCCGGGGATGAGCTTTCTCCGCTTTGCACGCAAGATACGCGGCGGCACTTCGGTCATACTGACCGACCAGGAGCCTTCCAGGCTGCACCAGACAGCACTTGCCAACTGTGCCAATATCATCTCGTTCGGGCTTGTCCACTCCGATGATATCAGGCAGGCCGCATCGGCCCAGGGGCTTGAGCCGTTCCAGGCAAAGGAACTGTCCGGCCTGGGCGAAAGGCAGGTCATCGCAAGGTTAAGGCGTTATCCGAAGCCTTTAATGATAGAGGTCGATGAGATGTCCTTTCCTGCTCCGGTTAGCGTCGAGCAGGCAAGGGCAAGGTCAAAGCAGGTGCTGGACGGGATTCCATTCGTTGACGCAAAGGACAAACAGCCCGAGAAAGCGGATATGCCGCTGGCTGACAACGAGCATGTCACCTTTGCAAGCATCGCACGCTCGCCTGAGTTGCTGGGCGAGGACAGGCGTATGCGGACAGGCCTGTCCTCCGATGCCGACAGCCGGGCGGCCAAAAAGCTCCGCGACCTTGGGCTTATCACGTTGCACGGCAGGGCCGGGGCAAAGAACAAGGTGTACGGCCTGACCGCCAAGGGTGCTGACTTTGCCGACAAGCTCGGGCTGCCGCTGGCCAAACCGCACAAGGGCGGAGCTATTCACAGGGTGCTGGTTCATTATGCAAAGCTGTCACTGGACAGCTGTTTTGCGGATTTGCTGCTGACCGAAACCGGTGCCGCCGCCACGGTGGATGGCGTCCAGGTCCAGCCGGACATCGTCGCCGTCCATCCATCGGGCAAGCGGCTTGCTGTCCAGTGCTGTGTCAAAAACAAGCCGGACTACGAGGCCGACCGGATTAACCGGCTGCTGCG
>CAZHRO010000075.1:0-5316 GCA_964535045.1 uncultured Dehalococcoidales bacterium
ATCAAGTATTATCAGCGTGTCCTGCGGTAGATAGCTCAGAATACAGTCTCTATTGAACAGCGGGATATAAAACTGGATATTACCCGGTCTTTGTCCCTTGGCTAACATAGCGAAGTCCTGTCGGAATTGCTCATGTACCTTCGGGCTGCAGTTCTTTAAGTCAATGCTCTCCAGTGTCTGCTTCAACTCTTCCTGGCCGCTTAGCAGGGGTGCCAGCAGTTCTGTTGCCGGGGTAATGACCACCCGGGACACTGCTACCTGCGAGCGCTGGGTTATCGGGTTGAAGAGACGGATACTCTCGACGGTGTTGCCGTAGAACTCAAGCCTTACTGGCAGGTCGCTCGAAGGCGGATAGACGTCAATAATACCCCCCCGATGGCTAATGGTACCGGGAGTCTCTACCAGATTCTCTAACCTGTAGCCCCTCGCCTCCCATCGTCTTAGCAGGCTGAGTGGTTCTATCTCCTGTCCCACCTTTATGGTATGGCAGGCGGCGGTAAAGTCACGGTGTGAGGCAGTCTTTTGCATGAGGGTAAAGGCTGAGGCAATAACCAGAGGGCTGTTTTGGACTCCACTAGCACTGGCTAAAGCCGAAAGTATTTTTAGTCTCTCAAGCTCGGTGGAGGTATCTGAGGTGATGCGCTGGTAGGGGAGGGCATCTGGCTCAGGTAAAAGCTTTAGCTCAGCGGAGCTATACCAGGTTGAGATCTGGTCATAGAGGCCTTTAGCACCCTCCGGTCGCGCGGTGACGATGAAGAGCGGTCTTTTTAAACTGCGGTAGAGAGACGCTATGAGATAGGGTTTGGCGGCATCAAGTACTGCCACCTGGACATTACTACCTGACCCATGTAACCCAGCTAGAAGCCGGCGGTAAGCTGGCATTTCATCGGCAAGGTGTAATAATTGAGCTGGGTCTAAAGACATTTTCCTCCCCAAACACCGCTAGGGCTAGCCAAAACGGACTAGCCCTCAAAGAAATTTTAGCATAGCTACGAAGGTTGTGAAAGCCGCAGTCTCCTCCAGTACAAGATGAGCCTGAAACAGTTTTCTTTGCGGGGAGTGAGGCAGTGGCTCTTGGAGGGGGTATCGGTTGAGGAAAGGTAGCGGTGGATAGAGACGGTGCTGGTACGTTTCAAGTACCACCAGCTTAAGAGAGCTGAGATTAGAAAAGACCCCCAGTACCCGCTCTTTATCTAATATTTGGTGATACCCGGGCTTATAACCACCTCGCCTTCTTATGACGACCGCGTATTTAAAGTAAACTCTTTAGAAACACCACCGTAGAAGAGGGTTATGGTATAATAGGGCTATGAAACGGGAACTTATGGACATTCTGGTATGCCCGGCGTGTAAGGGGGAGCTTGAGCTCAAGGTAGAGGAGGAAAACGATACTGAAATAGTTACCGGCTCCCTGTACTGCCGGAGGTGCGACGTAGACTACCCCATTTCAGAGACTATACCCAACCTGCTGCCACCCGACGAGCGCCGCTAATCAGGGCTATAGGCGACACCGCTCTGGGGAGACTCCCATACCTCAACGCAAGCTAGAGAAATCGGCGTTCCCGCCAGTCTGGAACGGAGTCGCTCATAAATAGTGGCGGCAAGATTCTCGGAAGACGGGTTTATCCTATCAAAGGGTGGCACCTCATTGAGACAGGTATGATCAAGCCGGGACAGGATGTCCCCGAGGTGCCCCTTTAGCTCGGCGAAATCATAGGCCATACCAACATCGTTAACCTCAGCAGCCCTTACCCTGACCACTACCTGAAAACGATGTCCGTGCAGGGCTTCGCACTTACCCCGGTAGCCCCGTAGGAAATGGGCGGCATCAAAATGCTGCGCCACCGATACCTGATACATTTCCTCCTCCTTAGCTGTGCTCCCACCTGAGCACACCCTGCGTCTCGGCTACCTCATCTAACAGCTCGGTCACCGTCTTACCCCTTACGGGGTGGCTGAGGTCAGGGGCAATCTCAGCCAGAGGAACCAGAACGAAGGCTCGCTCTGTCAGTCTGGGGTGAGGAATAACCAATTCCACTGTCTTTATAACCCGGTCACCATAGAAGAGGATGTCAATGTCAATCGGGCGGGGAGCCCCCGATTTGCCCACCCTCCCCAGCTTGCTCTCGATACCCTTAGCCAGCGCAAGCAGCGCTATTGGCTCCAGCCGGGTATAGACCTGACACACGAGATTAAGAAAACGAGGCTGGCTGACATCCCCCACCGGCTCAGTATCATAGACCGAGGAAACCTTGACTACCCGCAGCCTCTGTGACAGGAAATCGAGCGCCCGCTCCAGATTTTCCTGACGATTCCCCATATTGGAGCCAAGGCCAAGATAGGCTATCACCAATTCACTATTCACCCCGGTATCCTCCTGACCAAAGAGTACACTAGCCTGAAAGACACAACTATAATATAACACCCACTGCCCAAATAACAAAAGCACCCTGTCGCTCCAACTGTGCCTTTAATACCCTCACTTAAGCACGACGCGGGCACGGGAACCTTGAGGGTTTACCTTGAAACGGGGCGGGGTTTGTGCTAGTATTCTGACGTTAGCAGCCTGTAGATTATTAGTAAGGGAAAGACGCAGTTAAGGAGAAGCGCGACCATGCCGAGTAATGAAGAATTGATTGCTGAGCTGGAGGCTAGGGAAGCCAAGATTAAGGGGATGGGCGGGCCAGAACAGATAAAAAAGCAGCACGCCCTAAATAAGCTTACCGTCCGTGAGAGGATTGACCGCCTTCTTGACCCCGACAGCTTTGAGGAAACCGGCATGCACGTAAGACACCACTGCCACTACTTCGGCCTGGACAAGGTTGACATTCCGGCTGATGGCGTCGTCACCGGCTTTGGCAAGGTAAACGGCCGCACGGTATGCTGCTATGGTGAAGACTTCACCTCACGGGGCGGCAGCCTGGGTGAGATGCACGCCTGGAAGATAGCCAGAACCATGGACCTGGCGGCCAAGATGAGGGTGCCTATAATCGGCATGCTGGATACCGGCGGTGCCCGTATTCAGGAGGGAATCAATGCCCTGGATGGTTACGGGCAAATCTTTCACCGCAACACCCTCTATTCCGGGATTGTTCCCCAGATAACCCTGAGCATGGGGCCCTGTGCGGGTGGTGCCGTGTATTCTCCCGCCCTTACCGACTGGATACTCATGGTCAAGGGCTCAAGCTATATGTACGTCACCGGCCCCGATGTCGTTAAGGCGGTGATGAGTGAGGAGGTCACTCATGAGCAGCTGGGAGGAGCCATGGTGCACAACGTCAAGAGCGGCGTTGCTCACTTTGCTTATAACAGTGATGCTGAGTGCATTGATGGCTGCAGAGAGCTCCTGAGCTACCTTCCGCAGAGCGTCTATGACAAACCAGATTCTACCTATAAGAAGCCAGATGACTCCCCCGACCGTATTTGCCCCGAGCTCGACAACATCATACCCGAGGACCCGCGCCAGGTCTACGATATGAAAAAGGTAATCAAGGCCATCGTCGACGATGGCGAGTTTCTCGAGCCCCACAAACACTACGCCCTGAACATGATTGTCTGTTTTGCCCGCCTTAACGGGCATGTCATCGGCATTATTGCCAACCAGCCCAGCTACATGGCTGGGGTACTTGATATTAATGCTTCCGATAAAGCCGCCCGGTTTGTCCGCTCCTGTGATGCCTTTAACATCCCCCTCCTCACCCTGGTTGATGTCCCCGGTTACATGCCCGGCACCCACCAGGAGTTTGGCGGTGTCATCCGCCACGGAGCCAAGCTGCTTTCTGCCTACTCCGAAGCTACCGTGCCCAAGATTACCATCTGCACCCACAAGGCCTACGGTGGTTCCCAGATTTCGATGTGCTCAAGGTCAATCGGTGCCGACATCTACCTGGCCTGGCCCACCGCCCAGCTTGCCGTCATGGGGGCTGAAGGTGCCGCTGCCATTATCTTCCGCCGCGAAATCGCCAAGGCTCCCGACCCACAGGCCAAGCTCAAGGAGATGACTGAACTCTATCGCACGACCTTCAATAACCCATACGTCGCGGCGGCCAGTGGCTTCATCGACAAGATAATCCGACCCCGGGATTCGCGTCGTGAGGCTATCGCAGCTCTGGAAGCACTACTAAATAAAAAAGAGGAGCGTCCCTGGAAAAAGCACGGCAATATTCCTCTATAAATTACCGGGGAGCAACCAGAAATAATCCGAGGAGACCAAATGTGGAAACAAAACACCCACTGAAGATTACCGATGTTACCTTCCGCGATGGACATCAATCGATACTCGCCACCCGAATGCGGACTGAAGACATGGTTCCTATCGCCGGGGAAATGAACAAAGCCGGCTTCTACTCAATGGAGGTGTGGGGTGGCGCCACCTTTGATGTCCCGACCAGATTCCTGAACGAAGACCCCTGGGAGAGACCGCGTATCTTAAAGAAACTGATGCCTGATACGCCGCTACAAATGCTGCTTCGGGGACAGAACCTGGTGGGTTATCGTCACTACGCCGATGATGTGGTTACCGCCTTTGTCTACCACGCTGCTGAGGTAGGTATTGACATCTTCCGCGTATTTGACGCCGTGAATGACGAGCGTAACTTTGAAACTGCGTTAAAAGCAATTAAGGAATGCGGCAAGCACGCCCAGCTTTCCATCTGCTACTCCCTTACCGAGCGCAAAATGGGAGGGCCGGTATATAACCTGGATTATTACATCAACAAAGCACTCATACTTCAGGATATGGGGGCTGACAGCCTGTGTATTAAGGATATGGCGGGCCTTATTGCCCCTGATGACGCCTACAAGCTGACCAGTGCCCTCAAGAAGGTGCTCAAGATACCGGTTCATCTGCACACTCACTACACCAGCGGTATGGCCTCGATGAGCTGTATCAAGGCCATTGAAGCCGGCGTGGACATCATCGACACTGCCCTGGCGCCCTTTGCCCTGCGCACCTCCCACCCGGCGGTGGAACCGATTGTCGTCGCCCTGCAGGGAACCCCCAGAGATACCGGGCTTAATCTGGCCCACCTCTTCAAGCTGGGGCAGTACCTCGAGTCTATCGCCCCCAGGTACCGGGACTTCCTCAATACCACCCGCACCGCGGTCATTGACACCGGCGTCCTGATGCATCAGGTTCCCGGCGGCATGATTTCTAACCTGGTAGCCCAGCTAAGGGAGTCCAATGCCCTGGACAGAATCGATGAGGTCTACGAAGAGATACCCCGCGTGCGAAAAGAACTCGGCTACCCACCCCTGGTCACCCCGACCAGCCAGATTGTCGGAGTTCAAGCCGTGCAAAACGTGCTTGTCGGCAGA
>CAZHRO010000076.1:0-5302 GCA_964535045.1 uncultured Dehalococcoidales bacterium
TCTGCTGAGTCAGGCCCAGATCATCTCTATAGTTGTGCTCGGTGTGTCAATCTTCATCTTGGTCCGTATGCGGCATCGGTTTAAGACCACTGCCCAGCCCGCTGAGCAGCAGAGGTAGCATCAGCCGACAGACTGGCGAGAAAGCTTTCAGGCTGTAAGCCTAATCTCTACGTCTATCAGTACGGATTTAGGCCTCTTCTTCCTCCTGCTTTAGCAGGTCGCCAAAAACATCAGCGTGATATAGTTCATGGTCCCTCAGGCGTAGCAGGAGCTTTTTCAGTTTGGGGTCTTCAATCTCGCGGGCAGCTCGGTCATATTCCGCCGCTACCTTCTTTTCGATATTAATGTCGGCCCGGAGCATATCGGCAGTTCTGGTTGACTGGTCAACCGCAGTGTGCTCAATTTCTGGCGTGCCGCTGATATCGACTATCTTCTCAGCCAGCCAGCCCAGGTGCTGCATCTCGTTAATCGCCTGGTCTTCCAGCTCCTTTTTCGCCTCTTCACTGGTCGTCATGTATGATTGAAACATATACTGAAGAATGACGGTATATTCGTGTTCGACCCCCCAGTTAAGAGTCTGGATAACTTTGTCCGTGCGACGACCCCGCACATCCTTGACTCCTTCCTTCCCGGCCTTATCCACAAAGTGTTGAAAGTCACCGTGGTGCGACCTTTCATCGGACACGATGCGCTCCAGCAACCGCTTTATGTGGGGGGCATCTATTGCCTTGATGTGTTCTTCATACTGACTGATAGCGTCTTTTTCCAGTATCACATTGTTTGCCATCCAGTCGGCTACGGTAGTGCCACCCGTAAGCATCTTACCCCGCTTGAGACTGGGGATGCCACCCATCTCAACGATGGTCTCCGCCAGCCAGTCCAGGTGACGCATCTCCTCCCGGGCGATGGCCTCAATCTCGCAGGATATCTCGCCCTCACCCATAGCATAGGCATGCGTCAGATACTGAATAATAGCCCCGTGTTCACCTTCAAGGTCTTCATTTAGCAGCGCAATGACCTTATCCTTATCCATTAGCCCCTCCGTAATTAGTGGTTCCTCTTGAGTATCTCCCGGTCATATGGATCGGGTAGCTACCAGCTCAGCCCTCTTATCTAGAGCTTTTTCTTACAGAGGTACCAGTCCACGCATTCATACCCCTGCTTGAGCCTCTCTTCCGCCATCTCCTGTGTGCTTGGTGGCGGCACTACCACCATATCGCCCGGTCTCCAGTTAGCCGGAGTGGCTACTTTATGCTCATCCGCTGTCTGCAGGGCATCTATTATTCTTAGTATTTCGTCCATGTTCCGGCCGGTGGTCAGCGGGTAATAGAGTATCGTCCTCACAATCTGGTTGGGGTCAATGATAAAGACACACCTGACTGTTGCTGTCGTGCTCTGCTCCGGGTGAACCATACCGTAGGCAGTAGCAACCTCCTTATTGAGGTCAGCGATAATGGGAAAGGGTATCTTTATCCCTACCTTTTCCTCTATATTGCGTACCCAGGCGATGTGTGACGAAGTGCTGTCAACACTCAGGCCCAGAAGCTCTGCCCCGCGCTTTTTTAGCTCGGGGTAGATTTTGGCAAAGGCGATAAACTCGGTGGTGCACACCGGCGTGAAATCCGCCGGGTGTGAGAATAGAACCAGCCAGCTCCCCTTGAAGTCTTCCAGCTTGGCTATTCCCTGAGTGGTAGCCGCTTCAAAAGCTGGCGCCGGTTCTCCCAGTCGGGGTAGACCAGCTACCTGTTCCCTAAGCTCTTCCATTTTATACTCCTTTTATTTTTGTTTTCTCTGAGCAGTGTCATGAGTATGGTCTTTTAGCCAGATTTCCACAAGCCGTGAATACTGCAATGCTCTCTGGCAGCTACCTCCTTAGCTTTGATTTCAAACTCTGCCTCCGGTTTATCCCCTGGCTTAAGGAACTTACGGCAGCTATCGCCCTCGGTAGTTACCTCAATCCACTCTATGTAGTGCCTTTCCTCCATCGGATGGGGAACATCACCAACCTTGACCTTTACTCCACCTTCAGTTGCTTCTATGACCGGTACGTGCTTTTCTTTGCCGTCATCGGCGGTCTTCTCCCGAAGTAGCTCCATCGGCTGGCCGCAGCAGACCAGCTCCCCCTGCCCGGTGTGCAACACCTCAACAATGTTGCCACAGACATTACACCGGTAAATTTGTTTTAATCCTGTCATTTTCTGCCCTCCTTTCAGGAGAACGTCATTAAGCGAAATGGTTCTCTTTGTGCTTCTGAGCGATGGTGCTAGCCAGGCTCTCCAGAGCCTTTAAATCAGCCTCTTTCGGTAGGCCCTTGCTCAACACCGGCTCCAGTATTTCCACCTTCAGGTTAGGTATCATCCCGGCCAGCTGTTCCACTGCCTTGCCTCCCCAGCCATAGGAACCAATGATTGAGACAAACCTTAGTTTGGGCCTCAGGGCATTGGCTAAAAGGACGGCATGGGCAACCTGGGGGTGGGGGCCGACTAAAACCGTAGGTGTGCCTATCACCGCGGTGGCTGCATCTACCAGTGCCATCGCCAGTTTCCCGATGTCAGTTACCGTGAGGTCAAATTGCTTAACCGTCACCCCGTTTTGGGTTAGGGCTCCAACAAAATATTCCACCATCTTGCGGGTTGAGCCGTGCATTGAGACGTAGGGTAAGACGACGATATTCCTGGGTTCATCAAAGACCCAGCTGCGATAGGCTGTCAGGATGAATTCCGGCCGGTCATAGATGGGGCCATGACTGGGAGCGATAATATCAATCTCATAACCCTTTATTCTCTCCAGGTGCTTCTGGATGTTCGTCCGGAAGGGCATCATGATTTCCGCGTAGTATCTCTTGGCTGCCTCATGGACCTGCCCTTCATCCCCTACGTAGAGGTCGGTGGTAGCCAGGTGAGAACCAAAAAGGTCACCGGGGAAAAGTATCCTATCCTCCCTCAGGTAGGTTAACATTGTCTCCGGCCAGTGAACCCAGGGGGCATGGATGAACTCCAGCGTTTTATCTCCCAGCGACAGGGTCTCTTTATCGCCGACGGTTATAAATCTTTCTTCCGGAATCAGCAGCAGGTCGATGAGCATCCCCTTACACTTCGGCGTAGCCACTATTCTGGCGCCGGGGTATTTTTCAATGACCCGGGGCAGAGCGCCGGAATGGTCCTGTTCCGCATGGTTGGCCACAATATAGTCTAAGCTTTCCTCCCCAAGCCCGTTTAAGCGACGTATCAGTACGTCTCCCATAGCAGGGTCTACAGTATCAATAAGCGCGGTTTTCTCACTCCCCTTAATTAGGTATGAGTTGTAGCTGGTGCCATCCGGGAGCGGTATCAGGGCATCAAACAGCCGCCGGTCCCAGTCAACGGCACCTACCGGGTAGACCCTAGGCCTTATTTCTACCGGTTTCATATTACTCCTCCTCTAGTAGTCCAGCAGCCTTTTTTCACCCTCAATCTTCTTTATCCCGGTGATGTCCTGTCCTACTTCCAGTGTGCCCAGATACTTACCGCTCTTATCCCGCACCGCGAAGTACCTGATATATACCTTCATTCCTTTAAGGTCAATCCAGAACTCGGCTGAATCCCTCCTACCGCTCTTAAAGTCGGAGAGTATTTGGTTTACCTTGTCCACACTGTGCTTGGGATGGCAGTTCTGAACTGATTTCCCCAGCACTGAAGCTGGCCTTTTGAAGACTCTCGTCTCGTGTTTATTCCAGAATCTGACTAAATCATTCTCATCGACAAAGGAGATATCCACCGGTATCGTCTCCAGTATTCCGGCTAACTGTTCCTGACTTAAGTTCTCTATCATTTTACTCCTTTAATCCTCCATTTTCTCAAAATCGCCTTTAGCCGCCCCGCACACGGGGCATACCCAGTCATCAGGTAGCTCCTCAAACGGCGTCCCCGGAGCAATGCCGCCATCCGGGTCGCCCAGCTCCGGGTCA
Organism: uncultured Dehalococcoidales bacterium; assembly: GCA_964535045.1. Classification (GTDB taxonomy): domain Bacteria; phylum Chloroflexota; class Dehalococcoidia; order Dehalococcoidales; family UBA5760; genus UBA5760. The sequence continues at coordinate 3,947 of CAZHRO010000076.1, forward strand.
TAGACATAGCCACAAACGCTGCATTCGTATTTTGCCATTTTCCTACCTCCTTTTCCCTTCAATATAGCTCGGGGCAGCTTCAGGTAGGGCACCTCGCTTAAATTGGCAGTCCCGACACAGGCCGCGAAATTCCAGAATGTGATGGGAGACCTCAAAGCCGGTTTTTCGGGCCACCCTCTCGTTTTTCTCTGTGTCCACTGGCTCGTCCAAATCAAAAATATTACCACACTTTTCACACCTGAAGTGATAGTGGCAGCGCGTATCGCTGTCAAACCGGCTCAGGCTACCGGCAAGGTCCAGTTCCAGGATCTCACCTTCCTGTTTCAGCAATCTAAGGTTACGGTAAACCGTTCCCAGGCTGATATTGGGTATCTCCTTCCTCACCGCTTCGTAAATAGAGCAGGCAGTGGGATGAGAGGAAGTATTTTTTAAGAAATTGAGGATTGCTTCCCTCTGTTTAGATTTTCTAGACATAGCACTAAAACTAAGTAATAGTAATAATCATTACTATAATGCAGCAAGCTGCTAACTTTGTCAAATCCTTCTGAGTATGAAATTTACAATTTTCACCAGCCCGCTACATGAGCTCCTTTTCGCTGGCCTCAATTGCCCGCCTGAGTTCAGCACCAAGTATCGGTGGTAGCCCTTCGATGTCCACCCGGAGAAAGCCCCTGACTATGGTGGCCGTTGCCTCAGCCCGGGTTAAGCCCCGGGACATCAGGTACTCCACTTCTTCTTCAGCAATCTTACCTACCGCCGCCTCGTGAGAGAGATCAATCCCGGCTAGAGTACCCCTGAGTTCAGGCACAGCATGAATCGTGCCGTTACCCTGCAGAATCAGCCCCCGGCATTCCAGATGACCCTTCACTTCAGGAGCGTTACCCTCGATATACCCCCGGGCAATAATGCTGCCGCCAGTGGTTATTGCCCGGGATACGATTTCCGTCCTGGCACCCTTGGCGTTGAGCAGCGCCCGGGAGCCCACGTCCAGTGACGAGCCCTCGGTGGCCACCAGGATACTATTGTACCTCACGGTGGCATTCTCGCCGACACACTTGGCCACGGGATACATCTGCAGATTGCGCACCGGTTTCATCAGCACATAGTTGCTGAGGAACAGTCCGTTCTCATCCACTACGGCGGCAGTGCGGGGACGAACCGCCACCTCGGGGTTCCAGCTGTGTATCATGGTAAAGGTAACCTTGGCCCCCCTTTTTATATAGAATTCAGAAACCCCGAGATGTAATCCGGGCTCATCTCTGGAGGCAGTGGTGCAGCCGGTAATGATATGCATTTCTGAGTCTTCTTCAGCAATAATGATATTATGCACATTCTGCTTAAGCCGCGTCTGCGACA
>CAZHRO010000077.1:0-5205 GCA_964535045.1 uncultured Dehalococcoidales bacterium
AATAGTGAGAACTGGGGGTTACAGCGCCTTCTTTGTCGAACTAGACAAGGAAACCCAGGACAGCATTATTGCCCGAACCGAGCATCAAGTTTAGAGATTACCCCCGGAGTTGTTTCTAAATACTCAGGTTTGACCGACAGCGCCGAGCCCGACAATCCCCTTGAGTAAGCGCAGAGGAGAATAAGGCTCAGTTGTTTACCTGACGGAGACAGGGCCAAAGAGAAGGAGTCGCTTTGAAAGAGCCAGAACATCACCCTCAGGAAAGAGCGGTAAGTGTGCTGCGCCCCCAAAAAGACATCTCAAGCAAAATTTATGGTCTAGTTACTAACATTCAGGTCTATTCCCTGCATGATGGACCAGGGGTAAGAACCCTGGTATTCCTCAAGGGTTGCCCGCTTAGATGTGACTGGTGCTGTAACCCGGAGTGCATAAACCACGGCCTTGAGGTTGAATTCTACGGCTCCAAATGTATCCGTTGCGGGGCGTGCTTGAAGGCCTGCCAGCAGGAGGCGATAAACCCAGACCTGGAACTAAAATCCGGATTCAAAATTGATAAAAGACTGTGTAATGCATGTGGAGACTGCGTCGAGGCATGCCCGGTAGAAGCCCTTAAATTTGTGGGTAAGGTTGTCTCGGTTGATGAAGTAATGGAAAAGGTGAGGAAGGACAAGTACTTTTACCTTACTTCACAGGGAGGACTCACCGTTTCTGGTGGAGAGCCCCTTCATCAGGTTGAGTTTGCGCGCGAGCTACTAAAGAGAGCCCACGAGGAGAACATTCATACCGCCATCGAAACCTGCGGCCATACCCCGTGGAAACATTACGAAGAAATCCTGCCCTATTTAGATCTAGTCCTGTATGATATTAAGCACCTGGACCCGGTAAAGCATAAACAAACGACGGGTGCATCCAATAGACTAATACTGAGTAACCTGAAGAAGCTCTCCAGGAAAGGCATACCCGTAGTTATCAGACTGCCCCTGATTCCCAATTTCAACCTTGACCGGGACAATATCAGCAAGACAGGTAAATTTATATCGAATCTAGAAAATGTAATCGAAGTAAATCTGATGCCGTTTCATCAGCTCGGCAAGGATAAGTACCAAAGGTTGTGCCGGGAGTATTCGCTTCAAGACCTGAAGGCGCTGGACTCAGACGCTAAGGGTATAGCTGAGGTCAGGGCAGTAAAGAGCACCCTCGAAGCCTACGGTTTAAAGGTCACCGTTGGTGGCTAACCGGGTCACCAGGTGCTGCTATCCTCATCTACCATTTTGATAGTAAATCCGTAAGGTTAAGATATTGACACCTTCAGGGACAGGGGCTAGAATATGCTCTAGTTTGCCCTCCATTAAATGAGGTCTCCCTATGAACGCCGCAAGTGTAGAAAACCTGCCTGAATATTTCGGGAATAGAGAGGTACTTCCCGCCGCACTCTACCAATTCTCCCGCGTTTACCCCGTCTCTTCAGCCCGCGGCCCCGTCACTACCTCCCTCATAGGGAAAGAATTCGCTGGCTATAATCCGCTAACCACCTGCCAGATTGGCCTTACCACAGGTCGGTCACTGTTACCGCTGATATTGGGCACAAATCTCTACTCCGGGCTATTCTGGAGGTCGGAGTAATAATCAAGGAGGTAAAGTTTTAAAAAGCTATGGAGAAAAAAATCAGAATCAAAGCGGGAAGGGTCGAGGTAAGTGCTGAACTGAACTCTACCAAGACGGCTCAGGCAATCTGGGATGCTCTGCCGATAACAGGCCGGGGAAACCGCTGGGGGGAGGAGATATACTTCTCCATCCCGGTCAGCCTAGAACCGGAGAATGCCCGGGAGGTGGTAACCATGGGCGACCTCGGTTACTGGCCACCGGGCACTGCCTTTTGCATCTTTTTCGGGCCGACACCGATGAGCCGGGGACAGGAAATACGCCCTGCCAGCGCGGTTAATGTCTTCGGTAAGATTACCACCGATGCTAAGGTGCTAAAGCAGGTAGCCTCAGGGACAGAGATTACAATCGAGCGCCAAAGCCAGGGCTAGGATAGCCACCGGCCAAGTAGGACTCCTCCCTTTGCAATCTACGTGTTACGTCAAAATAGACTGTTACCGAAGGGGATATGGTTGCGCAATCAGCCCTAACAGTATAAGATAGTAACGGACACAAGCAAAACCCAATCTTAGAGGTGGTGATAATGACTATGCAGCCAGTTCACGTTGGTTTTGGCAATATTCTAGCCGTCAACAGGGTTATTGCCATAGTTTCCCCAAACTCAGCGCCTACCAAGCGTACCATCCAGGAGGGGAGAAACAAGGGGCTAGTAATTGATATGACCAACGGTAGAAGGACAAAGGCTGTTATCATCACTGATAGCGGTCATATTATTCTAGCCGCTCTTGCGCCGGAGACTATTACCGGGCGATTGCAGCTAGCCCGGGACGACCCACCTTCAAAGTTAGACCAAAGCGATGACCAAAGTGAGCCACGAGAATAACCTCCAACCCCCCCGGCCATCAGCCCCATTACTGATAGTCCTTTCGGGCCCTTCGGGAGCGGGCAAAGACGCCCTTCTAAGCCGGCTGAAGGAAAGTGGCTATCCCCTTGAATATATCATCACACTAACCACACGAGCCCGGCGAGCCCAAGAGAAAGATAGAGTGGATTATCACTTTGTCTCATCGGACAAATTCCAAAATATGATTAAGAACAATGAATTATTAGAGTGGGCTAATGTCTACGGGAACTGGTATGGAGTTCCCAGGCAGCCAATAAAAGAGGCTCTGGAGCGAGGGCAGGATGCTATAGTGAAGGTCGACACTCAGGGGGCTGCCACCATCAGAAACATACTGCCGGAAGCGGTCTTCATCTTTCTCATGCCACCGTCACGGGAAGAGCTTATCCAAAGGCTCACCCAGCGTCGAACTGAATCACCCTTTGACCTAACCCTGCGCATAAAGACTGCCCAGAGTGAGGTCGAGCAATTACCCCTGTTTGATTACATTATTTTTAGCAACCAGGGTAAAATTGACCTGGCGGCAGCACAGATCAAGGCAATTATTACCGCAGAAAAATGCCGGGTAAGCCCCAGAAAGATTGCCCTGTAAACCTACCTGAGAACCTGCTTAGAACGATAGCTTTAATAGCCAGGCAATCAGATAACCCAGCCCACCACAGACCGGGAAGGTTATTACCCAGGCGGCAACAATTCGTCGCGCTACTCCCCAGCGCACCGCCGAGAGCCGCTTGGTAGCCCCCACCCCCATAACCGCGGCACTGGCGCAGTGGGTGGTGCTTACCGGAATCCCAAGCTGCGAAGCTCCCTCGATGACCGCTGCTGCCGAAAGCTGGGCGGCGAACCCCTGAGCCGGCTCCAGCGCGGTAACTCTTATGCCCACCGTCCGGATAACCCGCCAGCCGCCGACAGCAGTGCCGATGCTGATAGCGGCAGCCGATACAGCTATTACCCACCACGGGATACTGTCCCACAGACCGACTTGGCCGGTATGAACTACCAGCGCCATCGTGATGACGCCAATCGGCATCTGACCGTCATTCTTACCATGGCTGTAGGCTAAAAAGGCGGTGGTTAACCACTGAAGACGGCTGAAAATAACCCGTATCCTGGCGGGTGCTCTACCCCGTAACATCCACAATAAAATAACCATCAGGACAAAGCCACCGGCAAAGCCCAGGGCGGGAGCAGTAGCCACTGAGATTAGAATCCGCTGCACAACACCCCACATCACAGCTCCCGTGCCAGCCAGGGCTATCCCGGCGGCCGCCAGCCCGGCGACGAAACCGTGGGTCAGGCTTACCGGGACGCCGTAATAGGTGGCGATAGACCCCCAGACGATAATGGCGCCCAGACCGGCAATCACCGGCACATAGCCGAATTCTGAGATGACTCCTGGGGCTAGAATCCCTTTACCGATGGTTCGAGCCACTTCCATGCCGGTGGCAGCACCCGCAAAATTGAAACAGGCGGCCAGTATCATGGCACTCCGGGGAGAAAGGGCCCGGGAGCCTACCGAAGCCGCCACAGCATTGGCGGCATCATTAAAACCATTGACGACACCAAAGCCAAGAGCCAGAGCGATAATCAGAACAAGGAACGGGTCAGGCATGCTTCAGGGCTACCCCTTCAAGGACATTAGCCACATCCTCACACCTGTCAGTTGCCGATTCCATATACTGATAAATCTCGCGCCACTTAATAACGCTGGCAATATCCAGAGAGTCATCAAAAAGTTCGCCCATGGCAACGCGGAATACCCGGTCAGCCATATTCTCCAGGCGATTAATCTCAACACAGCGCGGTAGAATCTCCTTCAACTTAGCGCGGTGCCTTAGCTGAGGCATTACTTTTTCTACCTCGATGGTAGCCTGAACGATGATGTCGGCCAGCTCTATTGCCCTCGGGGCAGGACATTTTACCTTGTATATAAAAATAGAATCAGCCGCGGCGTGAATAAAGTCGGTTACATCATCCAGACTCTGAGCCAGCAGTGCTATATCCTCTCTATCAAAAGGAGTAACGAAGGTGCGGTGGAGCTGGGCGATAATCTGATGGGTGATGAGGTCACCCTGGTGCTCAAGCTCGGTTATCTCAGCCACATTCTCGGGAACATTGGTGTAGGTTTTAACCAGCCGCTGTAAACTCCGGGCTGTCTCGACCATATTCCGGGCACTCTGCTCGAAAAGCCCAAAAAACGCTTGCTCCTGAGGTATAAAAGGAAATCTAGGCACTACTAACCTCCTTTGTCGGTAGCAAGTTATCAGTGTCGAGCGGCTTAGAATCGGAGGGTTTAAGCCGAGTAGCCTAACACCCGGTAACTATTTACAGCCTGAGTTTAAAAGAGAGATGCATCTTTGTCAAGCTTCCTCAATCCTCGGTAGCGTATTATCTTGATTTTGAATTAACTGTTTCTTCTGCAGATGGCGGTGCTTTAGGGAGGTATTGAGATAGGTTGGATTGACAATCTAGCCCATTAACATTATCATCTTTAGGGTATGGCAAAGACGATTGCGGAAATAAACCAGAAAATAAGAGAGGGCAAAGCGGTAGTAGTAACTGCCGCGGAGATAGTAGACATCGTTAAGCAGCGTGGTGTCAGCAAGGCAGCGCAGGAGGTAGACGTTGTTACTACCGGTACCTTTGGCCCGATGTGTTCGTCGGGAGCGTACTTTAACATCGGGCACTCCAGGCCACGAATT
>CAZHRO010000078.1:0-5204 GCA_964535045.1 uncultured Dehalococcoidales bacterium
GAGGGTGAGTACGTGTGCTCTCACTTTGCCGCCGATGTTAACAACAATGCTGAGCGGCAGGGCATCAGGTGCGCCCTGGTTGATGTTCGCTTCCCCCGCTCGAGTCACGCCATCATTGCCTTTGACACTACCGACGAAGGGCTGGTGTATTTCGACCCGATTACTGATGACCGGGTCAGGCCTGTAATCGGCGAGCATTACTGGGAGTGTATTGAACCTGAGCCGGGTTACGAGTATGAGAAGCCTTCATTTGATGATACTATAGAAGATATAGTGGTGATATGGTAGCCGTGGATAATATTGAAAAGCTCAAAGGAAAGATAGCTAAACTGAAAAAGGAACTGAGGGCGGTTATTGTAGCCCATAACTACCAGCGTCCCGAGGTTCAGGATACGGCTGATTTTGTCGGGGATTCACTGGAGCTGGCCCGGAAATGCACCGAGGTTAGCGCCCAGACAATTGTCTTCTGTGGGGTTCACTTTATGGCCGAAACGGCGGCTATTCTTAATCCTGACCGCACTGTTCTGCTGACTGAGGGTGGTGCGGGCTGCACTATGGCCGATATGATTACGGCTGATGAGCTGCGGGAATGGCAGAGGAGATATCCTAAGGCATCAGTAGTCTGCTATGTTAATTCGTCGGCTGAGGTCAAAGCGGAGAGCTATATCTGCTGTACTTCGGCTAATGGGGTTAAGGTAGTAGATTCAGTCCCCAATGATGAAATAGTCTTTGTTCCGGACCAGAATTTGGGGCACTATGTCTCCACCCAGACAGAGAAGAGGATAATCCTTTACCCCGGCTTCTGCTATGTTCACCATCGCATCAAACCGGAGCAGGTAATGATGGCAAAGAGGCGTCATCCTGACGCCGAGGTGCTCGTTCACCCCGAATGCCGCCCCGAAGTGGTGGCTATGGCTGATGCTGCCCTCAGCACCTCGCAGATGCTCCGCTATGCGGGGGCAAGCTCTCATCGCAGTTTTGTTATCGGTACCGAGGAAGGGATACTTCACGGACTGCGTAAGCAGAACCCGGGTAAATCCTTCTATCTTATCTCAAACCATCAGGTCTGCACTGATATGAAGAAGACCACCCTCGAGACGGTGGTCCGGACTATGGAGCTGAGGCAGAATGTCATCACTGTCCCGGAGGAAGTAAGGATAAAGGCGAAAAGGGCCGTTGACCGAATGCTGGCGGTTAGCTAGCAGCGTACGGAGTAAATACTGGGGTTCTCCTGTATAATTCCCCGCCTCTTTTTTCGCAGGAATGGGGAGTATGAAGAGTGGAATGACAAACGACCTCAAGCTGTCTGGCAAACAGATTGACGGGATTATAGACCTCGCGCTGGCTGAGGATCTAGGTCATGGGGATGTCACCAGCGAAGCATTAATACCGCCTGAACTCCGGGGGAGGGCCGCCATCCTGGCTAAGGCGGAGGGAGTGCTGGCAGGTGGTGGGGTGGCCAAGCGAGTATTTCTTAAGGTTGACCCCTCGCTCAAGATTAAAGTTCTGGTTAAAGATGGGGGCAAAGTTAAGCTCGGGGATATAGTAGCTACTATATCCGGTAAGGTGATAAATATTCTGAAGGCGGAGCGGGTGGCCCTTAACTTTCTGGGAAGGCTTAGCGGTATTGCAACCGCTACGGCTCAATATGTAGCCGAAACAAAAGGGCTTAAGGTTAAAATCAGCGATACCCGTAAGACTACCCCCGGTCTCCGCCGGTTGGAGAAGTATGCCGTACGCCTGGGCGGGGGGCAAAACCACCGCTTTCACCTTGGCGATGCCGTTCTGATTAAGGATAACCACATTGCTGCCCTGCGTGCTTTGGGGATGGGCATTAAGGATATTGTGGCTAAGGCCAAAAAGAGTGCTCCCGGTGGCTTAACTGTTGAGGTCGAGGTGAATAGTGCTGATGAGGCCCTGGCGGCAGCTGAGGGTGGAGCCGACATAATCATGCTGGACAACATGGGCCCTGATGAGATGCACCGCATCCGGGGCTTGATTCCGAGCTATATTAAGACCGAGGCTTCAGGCGGTATTACGCTGACTAATGTCCGGGCGGTGGCCCGGGCTGGAGTTGACATAATATCTATTGGCGCTCTTACTCATTCACCGGTGGCTCTGGATTTTAGCCTTGAGCTTGAACCTGAGACCATTAGACGACAAAATCAATAGTGTAGAAGGAGGAGGCATGCCAATTTCAAGAGAACAATTTGCAAAAGGGCTGGACAATACGGCACAAAGAATCCTTAAATTCCTGGCCGAGCATCCTGATAACGCCTACGAGCCCTCCGAAATTGTCGAAGCTATCGATGAGGGTAAGTTACCATCGGAAAACTCTCTATGGCGGGGAATAGCCCTTCTCAGCCTGACGTGGCAGAATCACGGCGTTCTGGAGGACCTGGTTAAGAAGGGGCTGGTGGATAAGAAGATAATAAAAGGGACCTCCTGGTACTGTATCCACAAGGATTAGAGTTCGCAGGCTTTAAAACCGGTTTGGGCAGGGCTTATACTTGAGCCTGCTTTCGGGTTTCAGGGTCTTCCAGCGTAATGCTGTGGGTTAGGAAATCAATCTCTTTGATATTAGCCTCGATTTCCTTCTGTTCTCCCAGGAGCGTTCTTAACCGGAGCCTTTCATCCTCAAGCCTTAAAGAGGCAACCTCTTCCATCACGAGCTCTCTCTTACCACTCCTCTCGATATAGGCCTTGGACAAGCACATTTTACCGCTCCTTCTTTCCCAGACTTCTTAGGGCTTGGGAGAGGGACTCACTGGCCCTTTCCATCTCCTCGGCTGCCTGCAGTATCTCTTTACTGGCTTCTGTCTCCCCGGTCCCTCTCGCTTTTTCGGCCCAGTCTCTAAATTCCTGGCTGTGTTCTCTGTTATGCTCAATCCAGTGATGGAGCAGTATCCTGAGTTTCATTTTCAGGTTGTTGTTCATAAGGCTCACCTTGCTTGGTGCGGTCCGGTAGACTGCTTCTCCTTCTGGCATTTTGAGCATTGACCAAAGAAAGCCAGGTGTTTCATATCGACTTTGAAGTTGTATTTACTCTGAATTTCAGCCCACAGAGGAGCGACGATAGCTTCCTCCACATCAATGATCTGGCCGCACTTCTGACAGACAAGATGATGATGATGCCCCTTGCCCATGCAGTGATAGCGTACTCGCCCATCACCCATGTCTGTTTCCGTCACCAGGCCGAGCTCCTTCACCAGCTCTAGGGTGCGGTAGACGGTGGAGATATTCATCTGGGGGTAGCGGGTGCGAACCTGAGCGTATATCTCCTCAGCACTGATGTGGCTATCGGCATCCTCGATAGCCTTCAGTATCATGAGGCGCTGCGGTGTCAGCCGGTAGCCCAGGTCACTTAATTTGCGACCTATCCAGCGTGCCTTCATGCTATCTAGTGTATCTCAGCCTTTATTTAATTGCAACCCCTTGTTTGTGCAACTAGTTTCTAAAACCATAAGACCAGTCTGCTGTCGGCTTATCGAATGGCATTTAGGCGGGGATAAACCTGGGCTTCTTGTCTTGACGGAAGAGCTTAGAATTTATCGTGGCTATCGAGCAAGACGGTCACCGGGCCATCGTTGTGAATTTCTACCTGCATGTATTGCTGGAAGCGGCCGGTTTCTACCTTCAGTTTGGTGGCACGCAACGCTGCAGTATACAGTTCAAATAATTCCTCAGCCTGAGCTGGTGGTGCCGCTTCGATGAAGCTGGGCCGGCGTCCCTTTCTGGTATCAGCCAGGAGAGTAAATTGGCTTATCACCAGCAGTTCAGCGCCTGTATCCAGAGCCGAGAGGTTAAATTTACCCCCATCATCAGTAAAGATGCGCAGGTTAGCTGTCTTCTGTGCCAGATAGTGGGCATCTTTTTCGGTATCACTACCGGCAACTCCAACGAAGACTACCAGACCTCGGTTAATCCTGCCCACCAGCTCCCCAGCGACACTAACCGACGCCTCAGTGACCCGTTGCAAGAGTGCCTTCATGACTTCTTTCCCGACTCTCTCTCCGCTGCCCCCTTTGCCGCACTGCTGTGGCGACTATCAGTGATATAAAAACCGCTGCCCTTAAAGAGAACGGGGGTGGAGTGGATAATACGGCGTAGCTTTCCCTGACATTTAGGGCAGGTGTCTAGAGGGTCTTCCTCAAAGCGCTGTCTCTTTTCAAAGCGGAAGCTACATTGATTACACTCGTAATCATAGATTGGCATTTACCTCACCTCGGGCGACATTCCGATGACTATTTTACAGGAATAGCCCGACTCAAGGCAAACTGGAGTCAAACTAGAGTGGTATAATCAGATATTGAGACCCTGAAGGTTAGAAATTAGAATTTTAGCAGGTATGGGAGGACTGAATTTTTGCTAGACTTTAGGCCCGGGAGGGAGTAAAATAAGAAAGTCGGCAGAGTTTAGCCAAGTGGTGAACAATGTGCTCTTAATCTATAGTTTAGTGCCAGAAAGAGGAAGCACCGGGCCAGGTTCAGGTCTGGTGCTTTTTATATTTAAGGAGGTGTAGTCGTGCAGTCAAGTCTGATTGGAAAGATTGAGAAGGCGAAGCGCTACGCTCAGGAAACAGACCGGATTACCTTCACTGAGCTGGCAGTAAATTTCCGTGGCGAGAATAATAACTACACCACTGAATATAAGAGCGGGAAATGGCACTGTTCCTGCCACTTCTTCTCCAGATGGGGGATGTGCAGCCATACCATGGCGCTGGAAAAAATTCTGGGTAGGATGCTACCCGAAGAGGCTCGGATGACCCAGTTTGAACTGGCCCCCTGAGGTGATGTGAAAGCCGGCACCACAAATAGGAGCACGTTTTCAAGAGCGGTGTTGGTTCTCTACTGTATCGGTTTTCTTCTTAGCTAGATGCTCTTGTCGGCTTGCCAGCTCAATTACCTCGGCGACCACAAATAAAGAACCGGTAACACAGATTAGGTCCTGGGCTCCCGCCATACCCACTGCCAGGGATATTGCTTCAGAAACATTTCCTGCCAGCTCAACTTCTACTCCGTGCTTCTCAAATACAGCCTTGAGCTCGGTTGCTTTCATAGCTCGGGGGTGACGGGACTGGGTAACAATTACGCTGTCAAACAGAGGCGCCAGTTCGGAAACGACGCCAGCCACATCCTTGTCTAGAGATGCCCCCATAATCAGGATAGCACGTTTGAAATCGAAGTAGTCGGTTAGCGAAAGCC
>CAZHRO010000079.1:0-5147 GCA_964535045.1 uncultured Dehalococcoidales bacterium
CTCTGGATAATGCCATTCTCAAAGAAGCCTCACGGGGAAACTTCTAAGCCCGTCCCGCAGACGTAAGATGGTAATAAAGGTATCCAGCATAGAGCGAGTGTCTTCGAACTTCCTCACCGGCATACTAACGCAGCTCGTAGCTCCGAGCAGACCGACAAGGAGTATAAGAACGGCCACTATGGCGGGGTATAGTTTTCTCACATTCCTTCTCACCAGCACTGTGCCCTCATCCCTGAGTTGGGGTTGCGTCACAATAGGTTGGGTTATCTACGCAGTCTGTATTACCCTAGGTAATCTATCAGCCTGCGGCTACGGACAGGGTGACGTAACTTGCGCAGCGCCTCAGCCTCTATCTGGCGGACTCGTTCCCGAGTTAGATGAAACTCGTTGCTCACCTCATCCAGAGTACGACTCCCTTTACCGTCAAGGCCGAATCTAAGCTCTAGCACCCGCTGTTCGCGGCGACTGATAGTAGCTAACATGTCGTCCAAGTGCTCCCTGAGTAGTTGTTGTGAGGTAGCGTCGGCAGGCAACTGGCATTCACGGTCTTCGATAAAGTCGGCTAGACGGCTGTCTTCTGCCTCACCTATCGACAAGTCCAGCGATACGAGCGGCTGTGTGACGCTCAATATCCTTCGCACCTCCGCCGAAGACATTCCTACTTCGCTGCCAATCTCCTCATCAGTAGGCTGACAGCCCCACTGGCGAGCCAAGCGCTGCCTCACCTTTGTAAGCCGACTTATAGTCTCGAAGATGTGGGCGGGGATGCGAATGGTACGCGCCTGGTCGGTTATAGCTCGATAAATGGCCTGGCGAATCCACCACGTGGCCATGGTGCTGAATCGGCAACCACGTCGATAGTCGAACTTCTCCACCGCCTTCATCAACCCAACATTACCTTCCTGTACGAGGTCAAGTAGCGGTAAACCCCGCCCCACATACTTCTTCGCCAAGCTTACCACCAGCCGCAGATTTGATTCGGTAAGACGCTGTTTTGCTCTTTGGGCCTTAATCTCAATGTCGTGCAGGTAGACCTCAACAAACACCTCATGGGCCCGAAGATAATCAACGAACTCAGCCTTCGCCACCAGTGCTTCTATTTCATGTAAGGGTAGGGAATTAGTGGCATCAACGATTTCCAGTGGTAGCAGATCGATGTCAATCGACAGGTTGTCCTTAACCCGCTCTACCTCGGATGTTGACCTACCAGTCTGGTCAGCAATCTTCTCGACAAGCGGCTGGTCTATCTGCTCATCAATGCACTGGCGAAGCCTAGAGTTGCTGACAATCTCTCTAAGAGAGGCAACGGGGGACAAATCAATTTGTTTGAGAAGGAGATGTATGACATCCCCGGCTTCCACTATCTCTCCGAGTATAATCAGCACTACCTCTGCGGCTGAGGGCTGCCTTCCCTCTCTTTGTAAGAATCCTCGCTTGATCTCAGCGATTCGTTTACCCCGGGCCATCCTCTTTGACAGGGTTCGTTCGTCCTCCGCTGAGAGAAGGGGCACCTTACTGATTTCATGAATGTAAATGCCAGCCAGAGACTCGCTACCCTCGTCCTCGTACCTCTGCGAGGGGTATGAAAGCGAATCCACATTGATGTGTGATTCGCCGCTCGGTTCCTCGGTCGCTGCTGTTCCTCCTTCAGCCAGTTGATATGTCAATTGCCTCACAGTAGCCCTCCATCTTGGTATGCCTCATTGCTCATCAAGTTGTTCGAGAATTGCCACTCAAGTATGCCCACTTTGATGAGGCGATTGAGGATACTGGCCCGTCAGCACGTCTTGCGTCTGGCGGTCTCGTCTCTCCCTTTCTTTCGAGGATCACCAGACAGGCTCCACGCCTCAGTACCAAGTCTCGATATTGCTTGTCTCTTAATCCTTTCTACGAAAAGGCTCTCAACTCACATATGTGGCTGTTACCGTCAAAGATTGGCCGCCCTTCAACTACCTCAGTATCCATTACCGCTATCAACCTTTTATTCTCTAGAGAATTGCCTCTGGGGTCCTTTGTGGATAAGAATAGCCGGGTAACAGTCGGTGCCTTGATCTCGAAAAGATACATTCTCTGTTTCTCTGCCATATTCTTTCACCCCTTTCTTCCGCTGTCTGACCCTCTGAGGGCTCTACTAAGGTGTCTCCCAGTACCAGTGAAAAGGTCCCCAGTGGAACTCCTTTGGTGTTGGCGTTTGCCCCGGTGTCGGTATTTCCTGAGGCCATTCTCTCAGTGTTACTACTATAGTTAGGTCCTCATCCCCCCGTCGCACAGAAAGAGAAACCTCGTCCCCCGGCTTCTTCCCGTTAAGGTAATCTACGAGGTCTTCCACCTTAACTACCGCCTGCTGGTCTACCGCGGTGATAATATCGCCACCGAAGGTAGGCTGCCCCTGTTCGTCTGTGCCACTCCCACGCAGACCCGCTTCTTCGGCAGGGCTACCCGGTACAACGGCTACCACATATACCCCGCCATCTACCGGTAGGTCTAACTTGGTCGCCAACTCCTCGGTAACAGCCGTCCCCCTGATTCCAAGCCAGGGACTGCTTACCTCTCCTCCCTGGAGAAGAGCCGGAAGTAGAGACTTGGCTGTATTTATAGCGATAGCGAAACCAATGCCGGATGAGGCTGCCTCAATAGCGGTATTGACACCAATCACTTCACCTTTTGAGTTAAGCAAAGGCCCACCTGAATTGCCGGGATTAATGGCTGCGTCAGTCTGGAGCATATTGGTGATTGGCCGCTGTGCCACGCTGGGAATTGACCTTCCCACACCACTAATAACACCCACGGTGATGGAACCCTCAAGCCCAAAAGGTGCTCCCAGGGCGACTGCCATCTGCCCTGGCTTAACGTTATCAGAGTCGCCAAGTGGTAGGGGAGCAATATCGCCCAGCTTATCCGGGTCTATCTTCAAAAGAGCCAGGTCATTTTCACGATCAGTGCCTACTACCTCGGCGTCTAGGGTTGTGTTATCATGCAGCGTGACCTGTACACTCGAGGCACTGTCTACCACGTGATTATTGGTTAGAATGTGTCCCTCGCGGTCAATGATGAAGCCGGAACCCTGCCCCCTCTGCTGCGGCACACCAAATCCAAAGGGGTCAAAAGCTCCTCCCTCACTACCAACAACGGTCTTCACTTCTACCACTGCCCCGATAGTCTGTTCGTAAAGAGAAACTACCGTCTCCTCATCGTAGAGTGATGACGACTCTAGCGTTTTACCCGTATCGGTGACGCTGGCGGATGGAATCTGACTAACCTGGACAGCCGGTGAACAACCAGTTAATATCAGAATTGCTAGGACAAGCGTGGCACTTAACATTAACAGACTACGCCTATGCCGTGAAGGTTTCTTTGGTATCGCTTTTCTCAGCCACTCGATAGCTACTTTCATAATGAACCTCCTTCGTCATAATAACCTTGGAATTGTGTGATAATTATTTCCACTATAAAGGCCTAAGGGTATTCCAGAAGTCAAACGGCGGGATTATGTGCGATTGCGGTTCAATTATGTGTTCTACAGTCCCTTCATCAAGGTTAATGTGAACGAGCCAACTTTTCCCCCCGGATCTTATTTCGACTACCGCCAGGCCAGAATCTGGTTGTATCTTTACTATTCTGTCATTGATTACAGTCACTGCCGACATTGAGGAAAATGACGGAAGGACCCTCCCTATTTGTCCCCCTCTGTTTAGGAGCTCCTGTACCTGAGAATCGCCAAGAGCTATGTTGATGGCATTAGTTTGGGCAGGATTGGTCAACTCCGGCACAAACAGTCCTTGAAGACGCTGGAATCCGGTTACCGCTTTTGTAGTCAGGTCAACATCAGCTTCCACAAGGTCCCCTACCCCCCTCCCACAGAGGACATGTGCAGTCCCGCCAGACACGTAAACCTGGAGTACCTTTATTTCTCCCTCACCGCTCAGAGCCTGATGAATAGCCGGGTCTTTCTGAACGATATTTGATACCAGCGTAGCTGGAGAAGGCTCAACTTGTGACGGGATAATCACTAAACCGACCACCAGTGCTGTTGCCGTGATGGCTACAGCTACCCTCCAAATTCGCTGCTGCCTCATGCTTATGAGCCCTTTAATCCTTAGTTTTACCATCTCCCAGATTGTGGCTCGCTTCTGGCATCGTTCAAAATACCTGGAGGTGAGCAGCGCCTTTTTGAGCCTTCGCCGGTGACTCCGAATTTCGATCTCGGGAACAGTGAGATTCTCTAGTCTATGAATCAAATCGTCTCTATTCATGATTGCCATTCCGTTCTGACTCTCAATACCAAAACGGTTTTCCCCGCTAAAAGGTTGCGTCATTCTTCATCATTTCTCTTAGCTTCTCCAAGCCCCGGTGCAGCAGTGACTTTATGGTTCCCTCTTTCTTTCCTAAGATTTCTGCGATTTCCCTAATTTTCTTCTTCTCAAAGAATCTTAAGATTATCACTTCCTGATACCTAGCGGGCAGCTCGGATAACCTCTTATGCAGAAGCAGATATTCCCCGTGCCTTCTCAGCTTCTCCTCAGCCTCAGACACTTCAGCCAAGTAGTCGTCATCGTCAGCTATTTGCCCAAAATAATTTAGGGAAACAACGCTGTGTTTCTCTTTCCTGAAGTGATTGCAGATTTCATTGCTGGCGACCCGATAGAGCCAGGAGGAGAAGGGAATATTTCGCCACTGAAAATGCTGAATCTGGTCCAGGGCCTTGAAAAAAGTTGTTGAAGTGATATCGAGAGCAAGCTGGACATCAGCTACTCTCTTTAAGATATAATTGAAGATCCTGGGGTAGTATTGCTCGTAGATTCTGCCGAAAGCCTCGGGGTCATGTTTGGCTTTCTCAACGAGTTTCTCCTCTAGTCTTAAATCCACCCTTGCCATTGTAACAGGAACACGCAACCTTTTTATATCTAAAACGAACCATCTACAAAAAGGTTGCATTTGCAGCCCTGCCAGCAGCTTTTAATAGTTTCCGTATCATTCAGCGGGGAAACTGAACTGGCATCTGGCAGGGATAGTCTGGGGCTACCGGGCGGTTTTGTTCCTGCTTCAAGACCGGGGACTGCACCCCTCTGATTGGACAGTAAGGGTTAGGAGCGTCTGGCAGGGTAATCCATCCTACCCCAGTCCTGCATAAGCAGTAGTCTTTCGAA
>CAZHRO010000080.1:0-5126 GCA_964535045.1 uncultured Dehalococcoidales bacterium
TATATAGGTAGCCCAGGAAACTTGACAAACATCGGGATTAGTAGTAGACTAAGTATTTGCATTATGCCTCTTATGTCTCACCTTCAAGATACCTTCTTGACTATAGTTCTTAATCTACTTTAGGACTTTAGTGACACAAAGGCTTCGCTATTTCTATTTAATAAGCTAATAAGGAGTTGGGCGGAACATGGTTTCTATGCTACCACAGACTGCAACAGGAGCTTCTTTCCTATCCAGAAAATCCTATGCCAGGTTACCTCACGTGCTAGACGTCCCCAATCTAATCGAGGTCCAGCTTAATTCATTCCGTGGGTTTCAGGAAGAGGGGCTGAGGAAGTTACTAAAGGAGATATCCCCGATAAAGGACTTCACCGGCAACCGGCTGGAGCTCAATTTTGTTGACTACGAGTTCCGCGCCCCCCGACACTCTGAGCAAGAGTGCCGCCACCGAGACCTAACCTACTCAACCCAGCTCTACGTCAAAGCCAGTCTACTGGTCAAGGCGACCGGAGAAATCAAAGAGGAGGACCTGTTCTTCGGCAGTTTGCCTCTGATGACAGCTAAAGGCACCTTTATCACCAGTGGTGCCGAACGAGTCTTGGTCAGTCAACTACTCCGTTCCCCGGGTGTCTTTTTCACACTTGAAGAAGATGCCACCAGCGGTCGGGCACTGTGCCATGCCAAGCTGATCCCGACCCACGGGGCCTGGCTTGAAATAGAAACCAACAACCGGGATGTAATCTCAGCCAAAATAGACGGCAAACGAAGAATCCCGATCACTACTCTCCTACGGGCTATCGGTTACAGTAGTGACGAAGAGCTACTCGAGTTATTCTCCAGCGAGGATACCGCACCGGAACATCAGTTTATCCGTTCCACCATAGAGCGCGACCCCGTGATTAGAAACAGATCCGAGGCTCTGCTCGACATCTACAAGAGACTCAGACCCGGTGAGCCCGTCACTCTCGAAAATGCCGAGAAACTAATAAAGAACCTCTTTTTCAACCCGCAACGTTACGACCTGGGCGAGGTAGGTCGCCACAAGCTTAATATGCGACTGGGGCTAGATGATGCCAAGCAAAAACGAGTCCTAGATGAGGAAGACATCGTCGACATAGTCCGTCGTCTTATCATGATCAACAACGGTAATGACACCCCCGACGATATTGACCACCTGGGGAACCGGCGGGTATGCACGGTTGGTGAACTAATCCAAAACCAGTTCCGCATTGGCCTTTTACGCCTGGAGAGAATCGTCAGGGAACGAATGAGCATTATCAGTCCCGAGCAGCTTACACCCAGTGCCCTGGTTAACATTCGCCCGATAGTCGCCACCATTAGAGAGTTCTTTGGCAATTCTCAGCTGTCCCAATTCATGGACCAAACTAACCCTCTGGCTGAGCTAACCCATAAGCGCCGCCTGTCAGCCATGGGGCCAGGGGGACTCTCTCGAGAGCGTGCCGGCTTTGAGGTTCGCGATGTCCATTTCTCCCACTACGGCCGAATCTGCCCCATAGAGACCCCTGAGGGTCCTAATATTGGCCTCATTGGGTCTCTGGCCACCTACAGCCGAATCAACCATTACGGTTTTATTGAGACGCCATACCGAAAAGTCTTCAGGGAGCTAGGTAACCGGGATGATAGACTTAAAGGCAGGGTAATCCACGAGACAATAACCGACGACCAGGGTAATACTATTGCCGAGACAGGCACTACGATTACACCCGCTATAGCCGCCGAACTAGCCAGCCTGCCACCGAGAACCATAAAGGTAAGACCCTTTGTCTCTGACGAGATTGTCTACCTGACCGCCGACCAGGAAGAAAAATATACCATTGCTCAGGCTAACTCAAAGCTCGACCAGAACAACCAGTTCGTTGAAGACAAGGTTGAGGCGAGGCTGGCCGAGCGTTATCTGATAGCCGTGCCCGAAGATATCGAGTTCATGGATGTATCACCCAAGCAGATTGTCAGTGTTGCTGCGGCCCTGATACCCTTCCTCGAACACAATGATGCTAATCGAGCTCTAATGGGGGCTAATATGCAGCGGCAAGCCGTGCCCCTACTTCGCCCCGAGGCACCCCTGGTAGCAACCGGCATGGAAGCCGAAGCTGCCAAGTACAGCGGAGAGGTACTTTTGGCCCAGAACCCGGGGGTAGTAACCTCAGTCACCAGCTCACAGGTGGAAGTCACTAAAGATAACGGCGATAAGGATATCTATCCCCTGATGAAATTCGTGCGCACCAATCAAGGAACCTGTATTAACCAGAGCCCGGCCGTAGACAAGGGTGACCGACTTGAGCCGGGGCAGATCATAGCCAATGGCTCGTCCACCGACCGTGGGGAGCTGGCCCTGGGACAGAATGCTCGCGTCGCTTTTATGAGCTGGGGGGGGTATAACTATGAAGACGCTATTATCATCAGCAGCCGCCTGGTCAGGGAAGACAGGCTCACTTCCATTCACATTTCCAAGCACGAGACAGAGGCCAGAGATACCAAACTGGGACCGGAAGAAATTACTCGGGATATCCCTAACGTTGGTGAGGAAAGCCTGCGTGAGCTCGACGAAAACGGCATCATCCGGATTGGGGCCGAAGTAGGCCCCGGTGACATCTTAGTCGGTAAGATTACACCCAAGGGCGAAACTGAGCTGTCCGCTGAAGAGAAGCTCCTGCGGGCTATCTTTGGCGAGAAAGCCCGGGAGGTAAAGGACTCTTCCTTACGTATGCCTCACGGCGAGTGGGGTAAAGTGACTAATGTAAAGGTCTTCTCCACCAGCAACGGTGACGACCTTCCCGCCGGAGTCAACCAGTGGATACAGGTGTGGGTAGCCCAAAAGCGACAGCTTGCGGTAGGAGATAAGCTGGCCGGCCGACACGGCAACAAGGGTGTCGTTTCCCTAATCGCTCCGGTTGAGGATATGCCCTTTCTGCCTGATGGCACACCGGTCGACGTTATTCTCAACCCCATCGATGTCCCTTCACGAATGAACCTGGGACAGATTCTCGAAACTCACCTTGGTTCGGCGGCCCGGACACTCGGCATGAGAGTAATGACCCCGGTCTTTGACGGTGCCGACGACTCAGCAATTGAGGATGCCCTAGCCAGAGCCTGGCTAGCTCAAAAGGCAGGGGCCATCAGCCCTGAGGCTGATGGCGAAAACCATACTCTGCAACTGGAGACGGCTAAAGCCTGGGTTACCAGCCGCGGCTATAATGGCGAGCGGGTATTTGGTGATGAATACCCCGGCGAGGCGAAGACAGTTTGTCTACAGCTATGGCTTGAAGAGCTGGGCATAGCCAGTCGAGACCTCAGCCGGGAAGAGCTGGAACAAACTGCGATCAGGGTCAGCACCGAGCAGAATCTGCCCTCGCCTATTTTGGGTAAGGTGATACTGCGCGACGGGCGGACTGGTCAACCCTTTGACCAGCCGGTGACGGTGGGTAACATCTATATAATGAAGCTAAATCACCTGGTTGAAGACAAGGTTCATGCCCGCTCTACCGGACCGTACTCCCTAATCAGCCAGCAGCCCCTGGGTGGCAAGGCCCAATTCGGAGGTCAGCGCTTTGGGGAGATGGAGGTGTGGGCACTGGAAGCCTACGGCGCTGCCCATAACCTCCAGGAAATCCTGACCATTAAATCAGACGACGTAGTGGGGCGTGCCAAAACCTACGAGGCGATAGTCAAGAACGAAAACATTCTCCAATCGGGAGTACCGGAATCATTCAAGGTACTCATCATGGAGCTACGAAGCCTGGGACTGGCGGTCGAAGTGCTCAGCGAAGAGGAGGAGAAGCCAGCCCTTCCCGAACAAACCGGGGAAACCCTGGAATCAGAGGCCGAGCTTAAGCCTGCTGCGGAGCCGACTCAGAGTGAGGTGAAAGAAGATAATGCTTGAGGTTAATGATTTTGACGCTGTCCGTATCTCCCTGGCTTCACCGGAGCAGATTAGAAGCTGGTCTTACGGTGAAGTAACGAAACCGGAGACAATCAATTACCGTACCCTGAAGCCAGAAAGGGACGGGCTTTTCTGCGAGAGGATCTTCGGCCCAACCAAGGACTACGAATGCTTCTGTGGCAAGTACAAGAAGATTCGCTACAAAGGGGTTGTTTGTGACAAGTGCGGTGTTGAGGTGGCCCGGTCTAAAGTACGCCGGGAGCGGATGGGGCATATCGAACTGGCCAGCCCGGTGAGTCATATCTGGTTTGCCCGAGGAATACCCAGCCGGCTGGGTCTGCTGCTCGATCTGTCCCCAAGAAGCCTGGAGCGCGTTCTCTACTTCTCACACTACATCATCACCGCTATCGACGAAGAGGCCCGCCAGGAATTAAGAGAACAGCTTAAGGAAACCAGCTCGCAAGAAATTGCGAACCGCGAGAACGCCCTGGAGACCAAAACCAGCGAGATGCAGGCAAGCGGGGCAACAGTGGAGGAGATAAACGAGCTTCGGCGTAATTGGGCTAACGAAAAGACGCAACTTGAAGAACAGCTTGAGAGTGACCTCGACCAGTTGGCAGACCTGCGCCAGGGCACCCTCCTTACTGAGACTCGCTATCAGGAGCTGAAACAGAAGTTTGGTCCGGCTTTCGAGGCCGGAATGGGCGCCGAGGCAATTCTTCAGATCCTCAAGAGCATAAACCTTGACGAACTACACAGCCGTCTAGTTCAGGAGACCCGCCTTACCTCAGGGCAACGACGTAAGAAGGCCGCTAAACAGCTACAGCTAGTAGAGGCTTTCCGGCGCAGTGGCAATAAACCAGAGTGGATGATCATTACAGTGCTCCCGGTCTTACCCCCTGACCTCAGACCTATGGTCCAGCTAGATGGCGATAGGTTTGCCACCAGCGACCTTAATGACCTCTATCGCCGGGTCATTAACCGAAATAACCGGCTGCGCCACCTGCTGGAGATAAATGCCCCCGAGATTATCATCCGCAACGAGAAGCGGATGCTCCAAGAGTCAGTTGATTCTCTCATCGATAACGAGAAAAGGGGAGGTCGGGCTGTTTCCATCAGCGGCGGGAGCCACAAGTTAAAGTCTCTCTCCGATATGCTCCGAGGTAAACAGGGACGCTTCCGCCAGAACCTGCTGGGCAAGCGGGACGACTACAGCGGGCGCTCC
>CAZHRO010000081.1:0-2445 GCA_964535045.1 uncultured Dehalococcoidales bacterium
CGCCGATTATCATCCCCTCGACAACGCTATGGGGGTTACCTTCTACCAGGCTTCGATCCATATAGGCACCGGGGTCGCCTTCGTCAGCGTTACAGATGACGTACCTGATATCTCCTTTGGCCTGGCGACAGGATTCCCACTTAACGCCGGTGGGGAAGCCGCCACCGCCACGCCCCCGCAATCCAGATTTCTTAACCTCGCTAATCACCTCTTCCGGTGACATCTTGAAGAGCGCTCGAGCCAGCGCCGCATAACCGCCAACGGCAATATAGTCATCAATCGAGGTAGGGTCAATGTAACCGTTACTGCCAAAGACAAGCCGCTTCTGTTTCTGATAGAAGGGAACCTCAGGTTCGTAGACTATCTTCCTGCCGGTATTGGGATCGGTATAGAGCAAACGGTCAACGATATTGTCATTTAGAATCGTCTCGGAGATTATCTCGGGGATATCCTCTACTTTAACCCGCTGATAGAAGATATTTTTAGGTCGGATAACGACTAAAGGACCCCGCTCACAGAAGCCGTGACAGCCGGTAACCATGATACCTACTTTGTCCACCAAGCCACGCTGCTTAATCTCCTGCTTGAAAGCCTCGGTTACCCTCCCACAGCCATAGGCGTGACATCCAGTACCGCCACAAATTGTAATACATAACCGATTAGGGTCTCGCTGACTAGTTATCGATTCCCTAAGAGATTCTAGTTCAGCCGGAGAGCTTAACTTCTTCAATCGTTAACCCTTCCCTCATAATCAAGTGTAACTGGCTAAAACGTCTTTGACCTTCTCAGTCTTCATCTGCCCGTGGTATTCCCCATCGACAATCACCACCGGCCCCAGGGCACAGGCTCCAACACAGTTAACCGTCTCTAAGGTAAACCTGAGGTCTTTAGTGGTCTCCCCAGACTTAATCGCCAGCTCACGCTCCATCGCCTCCAGAACCCTCACCGCACCTCTAACGTGACAGGCAGTACCCAGGCAGACATTGATTAAATGGCGCCCCCGAGGCTCCAGGCTCAGTGCCTTAAAAAAGGTGGCCACACTGAAGACCCGGCTTAGCGGAATTGAGAGACCTTCACTTACCCTCTCCAGAGCTTCGCGAGGTAGATAACTATATTCTGACTGAATATCCTGCAGGATGGCTACCAGCATACTCTGGTCACGCTGGTGGTTATCAAGGATTGAATCTACCTTCTCAGTTAACTGCTTCTCCCCGGCGAGCATACCGCCTTCTCCTTGAGCTTGAGATACTCTTTGGTCACTCTATCCTGAATCTCCTCAATTACCTTCTCCGATAGATGGCGGAACCTTCCCTGTAATCTAAAGTAGTCCTGAATCGGCCTTAGCTCGGGGACATCAATGCTTAGTCTATAAATGCCGTTCTCAACCTCGTAAAGTGGGAATATCCCGGTTTCCACCGCCAAGCGACCTATTTTAATCGTTAAATCCGGGGGGCACCGCCAGCCAGTAGGACAGACCGACAGAATATGAATATAGGCCGGTCCGGGAAGGGACACCCCCCGTTTAACCTTAGCCATTAAATCAAAGGGATAGCTCGGGCAGGCGGTAGCCACATAGGGAATATCATGGGCAGCGGCAATCGCCGGCATGTTCTTCTTCCAGGTCACCTGCCCGATACTCACCCTCCCCGCCGGCGCCGTGGTTGTTGATGCTCCATAAGGAGTAGATGAAGACCGTTGTATCCCGGTATTCATATAGGCCTCGTTATCAAAACAGATATAAAGAAAATCGTGTCCTCTTTCCAGAGCCCCGGAGAGCGCCTGAAGCCCGATATCGCTGGTGCCGCCATCACCTGCTATGGCCACGACACTTATCCCCCTATCGGGGCGCTTGCCCTTCTTCACCATGGCCTTCAGGCCAGCTTCGACGCCAGAAGCTGCCGCCGCCGCATTCTCAAAGAGGGTATGAAGCCAGGGAACACGCCAGGATGTATAAGGTAATGGTGATGAAATTACTTCCATACACCCCGTAGCATTAACCACGATTACATTCCGCCCCAGCGCCTTACAGGCCTGCCTTACTGCCAGAGCCTCACCACAACCGATGCAGGCCCGGTGGCCAGGAGCGAAATTCTCTTCCCTGGTCACCAATTTAGGCACAAAAACAGAAAATTTTTCCACTACTCCCTCACTCCAAACATCTCAAATTCCCGTTCGCTTCCGGTTTGTGCAATCTTAGTGCCCTGGTTAATCATCTCCCTGAATCCTTCGGGAGAGATGTCCCTGCCCCCCAGACCACCGACAAAGCCGACTACCTTGGGCTTTTTATCCAGATTATACAGGGCTGACCTAATCTCAGAGCAGACCGGCCCTCCCGGACCGCCAAAGGAAAGGGCTCTATCCAGCACAATGAGAACCTCGGCATCCTTAACCACCTGCCGGATTTCATCAAAGGGGAAGGGTCGCCACAGGCGAAGCTTTATCAGC
>CAZHRO010000081.1:2455-5053 GCA_964535045.1 uncultured Dehalococcoidales bacterium
CTTCTTCCCGGATGGTATCAACGGCACTCATCGCTGTCTCGCTGAAGCTACCCATCGTCAAAAGGAGCACCTTAGCCCCTTCACACCGGTAACACTCTAACGGGGTGTAGTAGCGCCCGAAGATGTCACCAAACTCCTGCCAGCACTGAAGAATCACCCCCTTAGATGCGGTCAGGTTTACCTGCTGCGCCATTTTGGCCTCGGGATAGATGTAAGGCGGACCAAAGGCTCCCATGCTTACCGGTCTATCCGGGTCCAGAGGTAAGGGATACTCATTTGTAGGCAGAAACCTGTCTACCTCATCCTGCTCCGGGATGTATATCGGTTCAATCACATGGGTCAGGTGAAACCCATCCAGGTTAACCGTTACCGGCAATAAAACCCTCTGGTCTTCACCAATACGGAAGGCACAGAGGACATTGTCAAAGGTCTCCTGACCGTTAGCGGCAAATATTTGAATCCAGCCGGTATCACGGGCACTCATTACATCAGAGTGGTCACCCCAGATACTTATCGGTGCCGACAGAGCCCGGTTAGCCACCGCCATCACTATCGGGAAACGCATCGCCGAAGCCACATACAAAGGCTCGTGCATAAGCTCCAGCCCCTGACCAGCGGTAGCGGTAAAGGTTCTCGCTCCCACAGCAGCCGCTCCCAGGCAGGCACTCATCGCCGAATGCTCCGACTCAACGGGTATGAAGGATGCCTCCAGTTCACCATTAGCTATCAGCTCAGAAATATCCTCAACGATATGGGTCTGCGGTGTGATGGGATAGGCGGATACCACATCAACGTTAGCCAGCTTAACGGCGATGGCGATGGCTCGTGAAACCTCGATTCCTATCCTTCGTGTCATCACTCCTCCTCAACCATGGTAATGGCTTTCGTCCAGCACTCACGAGCGCAGATGCCACACCCCTTGCAATAAAAAAGGTTGGCTTCGAAGAAGCCCTCTTCATTCGGCTCAATACAGCCCTCGGGGCAGAAGATAAAACAGAGACCACACTTTATGCATCTACTGTGGTCATAGGTCGGCCTCTGGGTCCGCCAATCTCCGGTCCGATATTCACTGGCATTACCCGGCTCGGTTATTATTGAACCAGTCTCCAGCTCCTTCCAGGTTAACTCGTCTCCAGCCTTAGTCACTTACTCTATCCCTAACCCTAGTTTCAGCAAACGCCCTCTGCATAGCGCTAATATTTCTCTCCGCCAGGCGGCCAAAACGCTCTCTTAAAGGCTCCAACATGGAGTCGAAATCAACAACCCCGGTCGCCTTAAGCAAGGCTCCAATCATAGCCGTATTGACAATGGGAACCCCGAGCTGCTCCCGAGCAATCTTGGTAGCATCAACTGTGGCCAGCGAGCAGCCAGGACCAAATTCTTTTACGATATCCTTCGGCTCCTTCGGGGTATTAATTACCAGCACACCGCTGGCTTTAAGCCCTGAAGTCACGTTCACCACCCGCAGTAAGCCTGGATCAAGCACCAGTACAACATCGGGCTCGGTAACTTCAGCCCTTACCCAGATAGGCCGCTTGCTGTCTATCCTGACAAAAGCCAAGACCGGAGCGCCTCTCCTTTCCGCGCCGAAGGCAGGAAAGGCCTGTGCGTATTTACCCTCGTTTATCGCTGCTCTGGCCACCAGCTCGGCTGAGGTAACTGCTCCCTGACCACCACGCCCGTGCCACCGAATCTCGATAAGTCCGTCTTTATCTACCACTATCAGCCCCTAAATTCCCATGAAAACGCCCCTGGAGCGACTTGAACGCTCGCACCCAGCTCCGGAGGCTGGTGCTCTATCCACCTGAGCTACAGGGGCCGTCTTATGTTAGCACTTTGACCCATAGTCATTCAACAAACCATACCGCACCCAGAAACATGCTGTCCAAGAGCCAACCGCCACCTCCACTCCCCACCCCCCACAGACTACCAGCTCAATAGCCTCAGGGGAAAAAACAATCAGGGCCAGATAAGTTGAGTATCTATCTGGGCAAGCTACACACGCTGCCTCAATAATACCACTTTATTTACCGCGGAGCAACAATCTATGCTGCCTGCCAGACACACGCCGCCCTAAAGAACCTGTCCAACCCCCCACCGCCGTGCATTACTGGCTCAACGCTACCGAAAAGTTCAAAGCCTGGGGGGGAAAATATACTGGGTGGTGGTTCTGAGCCGCTTCCTTATTACGGCTAACTGGGGTTTGTAGATGGCAATCTTCCTTTGTCTTGGAGTAACTGTCATATCAAGAACCTGACTCATAACCTTTGCCTCCACCTCCCCAAGACATACGACCGCCATTTCTCCCTGACCGGCGCTCACCTCTATCAGCATTGGCAAAAGCAGCGCCTTCTGTTCATCCTCATCTATTAAACCAACTAAATACTTTAGCTCCTTGCGGCTGAAAAGGTGAGTGCTGCCGTCCCTGCAGACTACATGAGGATACTCCTCGCTGAGTAAATCCGAGAGCGATTTTTGCTTGCTGGGCAGGTGGGCATTGACTACTTTAAGCTCGCTCTTCAGGCTCTCCTGAAGCAGCTTTTCATACGGCAGCTCGTTAACCATTTTCTTACTTCTGCTCGAGCAGTACCTTAACTC
>CAZHRO010000082.1:0-5048 GCA_964535045.1 uncultured Dehalococcoidales bacterium
GCCAGGTACAGGACTACGTCTACGGGCTCTACGGCAAGCCGCCCGCCCCCATTGACCCTGAGGTGCAGGAAATCGTGCTTAAACACTACCCGCGGGGCAAGACCCCGATTACCTGCCGCGCCGCCGATGTGCTCGAGCCGGAACTGGATAAAGCTAAGGAAGCGGTAAGCGATTTCACGCGGGATATCGGCGACGTGCTTATCGCTGCCCTCTACCCGATTACCGGGCTGCGCTTCCTGAAGTGGAAGTACGGCCTGGAAGCGCCACCGCCGGAGCTAAAGCCCAAGACCCTCAAGGACATCAAGCGTGAAGACGAACTTATCGCCAGGGCAAAAGCCAGAGTAAAATCTGGCGAGCCGATTGCAGAGACTGATGATTAAAGACAGGCAGAGGTATCGTGGACTGTATTTTTTGTCAGATTGTGGCGGGTAAGATACCCAGTGAAATTATTTATCAGGATGAAGAGGTGATTGCCTTCCGGGATATTAACCCACAAGCACCAACGCACCTGCTCATCATCCCCCGGAAGCACATCCCATCCTTAGCCCAAATATCCGAAACTGATTTATCCCTCATCGGGCAGATGGTGGCCGTCGCTAACAGGCTGGCCAAAGAAGAAGGCATTTCAGAAGCGGGATACCGCCTGGTGATAAACTGCGGTGAAGGGGGAGGACAGCTGGTGCCCCACCTCCACATGCATCTCCTCGGGGGCAAAAGGCTCTCCAACAAGATAGGCTGACCGGTCTCTAATGTGCTTTCCTGTACTCTAGGAAGGCAAGCAGCCCGGCAATGCTCTTGGAATCACAAATAGTGCCCGACATAATAAGCTCGGGAATATCTTCAAGCGGTACTTTCATCAAGGTGATACCTTCCGTATCCTCGGCAAACAACTGACCGGGCACAAGGTCGGTAGCCAGATAGAGATAGAGATACTCACTGCTGTAACCAGGCGCCGAGTAGAAGCCGCCCAGCCGCTCTATCTTTCGAGGGAGATAACCCGTCTCCTCCTGCATCTCACGGCCGACGGCATCCTCCGGGCTCTCCCCGCCATCAATACCGCCCGCCGGTATCTCCAACAGCTCCTTTTCTACCGGTTTGCGGAACTGCCTCACCAGGAGCACCTTATCGTCGGCATCAAGAGCGATAATGGCGACACAATCGTCGTGCTCCACGATCTCTCGTATAGCCTTGCGACCGGTGGGTACCCTGACGGTATCAACCCGCAGTCGCACCGCCCGACCCTGATAGATTAACTCACTGGATAGCGTCTTTTCTTCAGTCAAGCTAAACCTCCGGATGGTAGATAAGGGCTACCTCATCACAGTTGGGGAACTTGGGGCAGCGAAAGCACTCTGTCCAGACCTTATGAGGCAGCTCCATCTTGTCTATCCTGGTAAAGCTGGCCCGTTCGAAAAACTCCGGTTTATAGGTCAGGCAGAAAATAGTGCTCAGACCAAGCTCCCTGGCCTCCTGAAGGCAGGCCCTCACCAGCTCACTGCCAATCCCCCGTTTCTGACTACCCTCAGCGACGGCCAATGACTTTATCTCAGCTAGATCTTCCCACATAACATGGAGAGCCACACAGGCAATTACCTTATCATCCTCCCGGACCACAAAGTAATCCCTGATGTTTTCATATATCTCGCTCAGGGAACGCGCCAGCATCTCATTCCTATCGGCAAAATAGTTGATCAAATGGTGCATCTGACCTACATCCTGGATGCGGGCCTTTTCTATCTTTACCACTACCGCTTTCCTTTCAATCTTCGTTCCAGCGAACCGTAGAAGGAGGTTTCGGGATGGACTCTTAAAAACCGGGTCTTGTGAGCACTCTGCTTCACCTTAAGAATCGCTCTGTCGGAGAGGGGCAGGTTTATGTGGCCATCAATGCTCAGGGTCGCTTTGTGAGCCACACTGATGCGCAGCTTAACAACCATTCTGGATGGCAGTACCAGAGTGTAAGTCGAGCTGAGGTGCGGTAATATCGGCAGCAGCAGAAAATCGCCAGACTGAGGATGAAGAACCGGTCCGCCAGCCGATAGCGAGTAGCCAGTACTCCCGGTGGCAGTCGCCACAATTACCCCGTCAGCCTTATAGGTGGTCAGAGGCTCATCATTAATGCTGGCTTCGACACGAATCATGCGGGCTATCTCTCCCCTTGCCACCACCACATCATTTAGGGCATAGAAGACAGATGAGCCTTCCTTACCTTGCATCCGAAGCTCAGCTTCAAGCATCGCCCGCTCATCAAGCCATCCTCCCCCCGCCAGCAATTTCGACAGCCCGGCCCTGGCTTCGTCAGCACCAAGCTCGGTCATAAAACCCAGCCTGCCCAAATTCACACCGGTGATAGGAATGCAGGGGACAGCTGCCACCTGAGCCGCCCGCAGAATGGTGCCATCGCCACCGACGGTAATAATTAAATCGGTACTGTCCGACTGGCATTTGGCCTCCTCCTCTTCCCAGGCTGAACACAGCCATGCCGAAACACCCTGAGCCCCCAAGAAATTCTGGATCTCCTGAGCCAAAGGGTAGGCAGCTTTATTCATCGGGTGGTAGAGAATACCAATCCGTTTCACGGGCTACTCCGAGATATAACGATTAGAACCGAGAACAAGCCAAATGTAACATCGGTAGCCCTGAGTGTCAAGGGTAGGCGCGGCTCAAACTGTGGCTAAAGGCTGGATAATCGCTTCCTGTGGTACTGAATCGCTCTCCGGATAATAAAGAAGCCCACCATACCCAGGAAAAAGACAGCCGCGAAGACTCCAGCCGCCCGTATTCTCCTCTCGGTTATTGCCTCAATCCCCCGGCTGAACCGCCACAACCAGATGTAGCTCCCGAAAGGGGCAAAATAGGGCCATCCAGCCGGCAGCTGGATACCCCTGGCCTTCATTTCCTCTACGGGCTTGACCACAGCCCACTCCCACACCCCGCCGATAGCCCCCGCTACAACACCGGCGGGAACGACAATAAGAGCAGTAATGAAAAAGACGGGTTCATCACCTTGACCCCAGAACCCCCAGCCAAAACAGAGAATAAACAGAGCATAAATGGCAGCGTGCAATGCGATATCCAGAAGAAAGGCCTGTGCCGTTAGCCATAACAGTAGCAAGAAATGCTTGGGTGAATACCTTTCCGGTATCTCAAGCCGGCTAAGAGCAATTCGCGCCCGCGGTACAGCTACTACAACGAAGAAAGTAGCAATAATGATAGGGAAAGGCAATAGAAACAAAGGCAGGCCATAAAAGAATCTAAGGCCATCACGCGGCGGGAGCAAAAAGGGAATGAGAATACCAGCTCCTGTCAATAGATACAGCAGCAGGAAAGATTGCTTGGGCGAAAGCTTTTTTGGCATTTTACCCCCCTAAGGCTCATGTTATATATTTCTAACACAAAATGGGGGCTTTGTCAAGTCCCCGAAACGCAAAACCCAATACCATCCCTCTAAAAATGTAATCGGACCAAGCAAAACCTTTTATCCCAAAGGCTAACTGAGACAGTATTGGGCAGCGACTAATTCAGTAATTCACCGAGCCACAAGTACTATATTTTTACCTGCTATAAAGCAAATCTCCTTTATATTGACGACACGTTGCTTTTCAGCCACAGCCCAGGTAAGTGAATAAGAAGTACAAACCGACCGAAAGCGCGGCCAGGCCAATCCCCAGCAAAACAAAAAGGATGCGGCGGCGGCGCTTGTAAGCCGGATTCGCCCAGTCGGGAACATCATCGAATCTACCCATGCGATACCTTCCCCTTCCTCGGCCTACTTT
Source organism: uncultured Dehalococcoidales bacterium (assembly GCA_964535045.1). GTDB lineage: Bacteria > Chloroflexota > Dehalococcoidia > Dehalococcoidales > UBA5760 > UBA5760. The sequence goes on from CAZHRO010000082.1 coordinate 3,777, forward strand.
TATTATGATATAACGATTTACCGAGCCTTTTGATAGCCCTGCCTGACTTGAATCTATTCAGGTTGACAAAACCTCTGGTTCGGTTCACGGGCTATCTGCTTCCTCACGTTTTACTTCAGCACTAGCTTCGGGTAACTCCTCAGCCTGACCCTCGCCAGTAAGCAGCTCTAGCCGGCCGCTGAGAGAGTTAAGCTTGCTTCCCGCCTCGGTATGCTTTGCCGCGGCGTGAGAGAGGTGCCTCCCGATGAGCTCATAATCCCTCTGGAAATCCTGAAGCCCACCCTGGAGACGCTCCAAGCGACCAAGTATTTCACGTGCTGATTTCTCAACCTGCAGCCCCTTCAGACCCAGCACAATCGCCTGGAGGTAAGCATAGAAGCTGTTGGGGGACACCGGAAAAACCCGTTTTTTGAGGCAGTAGAAATATATGTCGCTTTCCTCATCGAGCTGGGGACAGCGGACTATGGTCTCATAGTAGATATTCTCAGCCGGGATATACATCAGGGCAAAGTCAAAGGTGTTTTCATCAGGCAGGATATACTTGCTCACACTGTCGATATGCCTCCTGATAACACGCACAAATTGCCGGCGCAACTCCAGCTGCCTCTCTTTGGATTCCGTGATAATCATCCGCTCAAAATCCTCAAGCGGGAAGGGAAACTTAGAGTCAATGGGCACTAGATTCCCACCGATACGCACTACGGCATCTACCGTCTCGCCATTTCGAAATCGGTACTGAAGGCAGTAAGAATCCGGGGGCAGGCTGTCCGTAAGCAGTCTTTCCAGACCAAGCTCGCCAAAGCCACCTCTGAACTTAGGGGCACGCAACGCCTCCTGCAGGCTGGAAATGCTCCTCCCCACCTCTTCAATATCCCTGGTTCGCTTGGTGAGCTCACCCAAACGCTCCCGCACATCGCCAAAAATACTGATACTGCCCTCCACCTTTTCTCCTACCACCCGGGACAGGGCATCAATCTGTTCTCTAAGTCGCTGCTGGCCGCGAAATCTGTCCCAGATCAGGAAGATAACCAGAACCGCCAGGATAACCGTTATTACAATGCTTACGGCGTCCATATCTCTTCTTCAAATCCCTGAGTAGATCTACTCTCAGTAGGTACGTATTAAACTCATTATACAACAGGGCCAAAGAAATAGCATAAGTAAACCGAGAGCAAATCTAAAATTGAACTCGACAACGATGATGTATTATAATTGCGCCGCTAATACCCCGTAACAATAGACAGCGGAAACCAATCAGCCCGCGAAATCGAC
>CAZHRO010000083.1:0-5013 GCA_964535045.1 uncultured Dehalococcoidales bacterium
TTATGCCGGTAAGCAGAACGTTGTCTCCTGCTCTGAGGTCTTTTAGGGTCTCTTCAGTCAGCGGTAGGGTAACCTTTTTCGTCATTATCAGCCTCCTAACCTTTTATAGCTTTAATCCTTTCAGTATATCCCGGGCAATAACACTTCTCTGGAGTTGCTGGGAAAGCTCGCTGGCACTAGCCGCCAGAGCACGGCGGCACAATCTTTCCATAGGCAGACCGGCGATATGGGGCGGCCCGCCGAAGATGTGCGCCGCCTTATTAGCCACGCTGGACAGCATCTCGCTGGCGAATAGCTTCACCATGGCGGCTTCGTTTCTTATCGGCCTGCCACTGTCGGCAATAGCGGCGGCTTCATAAACCATAATGCGGCCGGCGTGAATTAAAACCGCAATATCGGCTAATGCCCCTTCAATACTAGTTCTCCGGGCAATGGATTGTCCGAACGACTTGAAGGATAGGGCTTGGGTGACCGATTCCTCAAGTAATCTCTGAGCAACCCCCACGCAGCGGGCGCTTCTTACTACCCGCCTCGCTGGAAGCCATTTCTTACCCAGGTGAAAAGCCCGGCCTTCCTCACCAAGTATACTCTCTTTAACTACCACGCAGTTGTGGAAGGTAAGCAACAGGGGCTCTCTCAGCTGGGTCTGCCAGCCCGTTCTTACCACCCCGGCACTGACGCTAAACCCGGGGGTATCCTTATCCACCAGAAAGCAGGTTACTCCCTCTTTGCCATTCTTTTCGCCGGTGTTAGCAAAAACAAGGGCAAAGTAGTCCTTCCCGGCCTGAGATAGGGACAGCTTCTGACCGCTGAGGAGATAGTGGTCATTTTTTCTTTCGGCCCTCATCTCCAATTGGGAGACGCTGGCTTCCTTATCTGGCTCCATTAGCGCCAGATAAGCATGTTTTTGCCGGTTGATTACCGCTCGGAGATACCCCTCTTTCTGTTCGGCTCGACACTCAAAGAGAATGGGGGTAACATCTCCGAAACTAAAGGGCACAACTGTCTGTGCCAGCTCCTCTTCAACCAGGCAGCTGCAGAGGGTGCCCAGGCCGGCCCCACCAAATTCCTCCGGTACGTTTATCCCCCACAGCCCTATTTCCTGAGCCATTTTAACGAGCCTTTCCTCGGTCTCTTTGGGCAGGGATATCCGGGCGTCACTCAGGTCGGCGGCCCGTCCCAGGATATCCCTCTCCAGGGGTTTTAGCTGGTCGTTGACAAAGTCTCTAACCAGACTCTGTATCATTTTTAAATCTTGTGGTATCTCAAAATCCATTTGAGTGTATCTTACCGCTTGGTTCTAACTCAGAGCCTCTTCCAGAAACAGGTCCAAATCGGGCTCATCCTCATCGCCAATCCGCTGCTCAAGACGGGACATGATTTCCAGCATACGGTGGTTGACGATGTAGTGTTTGATGGTAGTGTCTACCTGGGGGCAGACCAGAACGCAGGCGTCACACTGGTCGCAATCCTCACCAACTATGCTCTCGAGTGCCATTGAGGTGCGTTGCTCGGTCCTGTCACGGCGTGAGGGCTCACGGGATAAGAAGGGGCAGATGTCAATACAGTTACCACAGCCCAGACATTCCTTGTGGCCGGTGATGTCCTCGGTAATATTTAGGGCATGTGCCGGGCTGAACCCGCTGGAGAGGAGGCGACAGCGGCCAACCGGCGGGCTCTTGGTATTTAGTATTTCGTTCAAGACGGATTCAATTTCCTTGACATCAATCTGGATGCGCTGCGGCATTTATTTCTCCCGAATCTTAGATGACCTTTATCTGACCGGCAGATAGCGTCTTTCTAGCATAATCAGTCAGGTAATCGCAGGGCTGTCGGGCATAGTTAGGAAGTAGTAGCGGCGTGGCTGGTCTTACCTCTGATATACCCGCCTCACTGAGCTCTGCCTGCCACTTTCGCACGTGGTCTAATGTCGGCGTACCTGGCTTGACCTTCTTAGCATATTGAGCCGCCGCCTTACCGGCTCTTCTCCCGAAGACAAAGATATCCAGTGTCGAGTTGCCGATAAGTCGGTTGCGGCCATGGACGCCACCCGTACACTCGCCGGCAGCAAACAGTCCCGGTATGTTTGTGGCTCCATCAGGATTAATCCTGATGCCTCCGTTTTGATAGTGCAGGGTTGGATAGACCAGCATCGGCTCTCGGGTGATATCAATATCATATCGGCTGAACTGCCTCACCATAGCCGGTAGCTCCCGGGCAATAGTACCCTCGCCTCGCAAGAGGTCAATCATTGGCGAATCGAGCCACACCCCGAGCTCGCCGGTGGGGGTCGCCACGCCCTGGCCGCGCTCCTTGCACTCTCTTATGTTGGCTGAGGCAACGACGTCTCGGGGCTCCAGAGGCATGACAAACTGCTCCCCTTCGGCATTCACCAGCTGTGCTCCCAGTGTTCTTACCTTCTCGGTAACCAGCTGTCCCAGAATCTGCACCGGATAGGCAGCACCGGTGGGGTGATATTGCATCGTATCCATGAAGGCCAGCTCAGCCCCCACCCGATAGGCCAGTACCAGTCCGTCGGCGGTAGCCCCGTAGTGATTGGTGGTGGGGAAACCCTGAATATGAAGGCGTCCGGCACCGCCGCTAGCTATAATCACGGCCTTAGCTTTAGTCAGGATAAGTTCGTTGGTCTCCAGATTTACCAGTACCGCCCCGGCTACCCCTCCTCTGTCATCCATTATTAGCTCAATTGCTGGCGAGAACTCAAGATAATCTATACGGCGGTTCCTTACCTCGTCACGCAGGACGCGCATTTCCTCAAGGCCGGTGTAATCCCGTGCGGAATGTAGCCTCAGCCTGGAGGCACCACCCCCGGATAGTTCGTGCATTGAGCCGTCGGGGTTCTTATCCCAGTTAACCCCCAGCGTTTCCAGCCACTTAATTACTGAGGGGGCGTCTTTAACCAGTGCCGCTACCAGAGCGGGGTCGTTAGCAAAATGACCGCCACCCATGGTATCCAGGTAGTGAATCGACGGGGAATCGTTGGGTCTATCGGCCGCCTGGGTCCCGGCTTGAGCCCCCACCGTGTTGGCGTCACCGAGGCGAAGTTTGGTTACCAGCAGAACGCTGGCTCCACTTTCCTGGGCTAGAAGTGCTGCTGAGGCTCCGGCGCCACCACAACCGATTATCAGAACATCCACATCAAAATCAACCCTGCTGAGGTCGACTTTATCGGGGTCAATCCGGCAGTTTCCCTCCAGAATATCCGCCACCTCGTTGGGAGTGGGTTCTCCTTTGTTCGCCCCCACCAGGAGCTGGCGCATACCTTCTCTAATGAAGTCGGGGTGAAAGCCCTTAAGCAGTGCTGTTTTCTCCTCGTCAGTAATTCGTGGGAACGTCTCTTTGAGCCGTCTCTCCCGGGAAGACTCTACCTTTCTGATGCTCTCTTCCATATAAGACGGATACATTTTGCTTGCCTCTTTTCTCAGACTACTTGGTGTAGGCTGGCTCGATATCACGCTCCGCATAGCGGCGGCGGAGCTCGTTTTCGTCTGCCTTTTTCAGCTCATCTAACTCGGCATCGAATTTGCCCGCTTCTATTTCGGTAATTCTAGCCTCCAAGTGCTTGGAGGCGGGTGCCAGGTGACGCCCGTAGAGCCGCCGACATAAGAGGGCTATATTATAGGGCACCAGCCCCTGGGGGCATCTGGCGGCACACAGTCCGCACATGACACAGTCAAAGGATTTACTGGCCACTTCGTGAATGTCTCCCCTGAGGGCATCAGACATGAACCACATTACCTCAAGCTCCTGGGGGCAGCTCTTGGTGCAGGTGTTACAACCGAAACAGGTCAGCAGGTTGGGATACAGGTCTAACACCGCTTCCGCAGTGGGCCTAAGCTCCTCCAGGTTATACAGTGCCTTTGCTGATGGGAAGAACGGTATCTGCACCAGGTACATATCTGGCTCGACAGTTTTCTGACAGGCAAGGTCATACCTTAGCTGGGGGTCGTTCTTGAAGTTATAGATGGTAGCACAGGCACCGCAAAATCCGGCCCGGCACCCGCAGCCGCGGATTAAACGGTAGCCGCAGTACTCCAGTGCCGTCATGATAGTAAGCCCCTCGGGGACCCGATAGTGCTTACCCATGATGTAAATATCAATCATCTGAGCCTTTTGGGCTTCCGGTTCCTGCTTGGCCATCTTCCCACCCCGGTTCTTATACTTACTTCACCCTGCTGGTAACTGCCAAATTGCAGTCCTTGCTTTTTCCAGTGAGCACGGTGCCCTGGCTTAAAGAATCGCCTCTTTATGCCGGGCACACCAGCACTGCATATTAACCGCTACCGGCAGGCTGGCGATGTGAGACGGGAAGACCTCGGCATGTACTGCCAGGGCAGTGGTTCGGCCCCCGTAGCCCATCGGCCCGATACCAAGTTTATTCACTTTTTGGAAAATGTCCCTTTCCAGCTCGGCAACCTCGGTGTCCGGGTTGGGTTTGCCCACCTCACGCAGTAAGGAGCGCTTGGCCAGCTGGACACACTTTTCCACCGTGCCGCCAATCCCGATGCCGACGATAACCGGCGGGCAGGCGTTACTTCCTGCCAAGTCTACGGTTTCGACCACGAAGTCGATTACTCCCTGGCGGCCCTGGGCTGGCTTGAGCATTGCCAGTCGTGACATATTCTCAGCGCCGCCCCCCTTGGGCTTGGCGATTATCTTGAGCTTATCGCCGGCAACAATATCGGTATAGATAATAGCTGGGGTGTTGTCTTTAGTATTGACCCGCGCCGAGAAAGGCCGGCTTACCATAGACTTACGCAGGTAGCCCTCATCATATCCCTGCCGCACCCCGTCGTTGATGGCTGAGTAGAGGTCGCCACCGACGATGTGGACGTCCTGCCCCAGCTCCAGAAAGACGATGGCGTCACCGGTATCCTGACACAGCGGAATTTGCTCGCTGGCGGCGATGTCAATGTTCTCCAGTATTTTCTCCAGAACCTCACGCCCTACTGGCGACTCCTCTGTCTCCCGTGCCTTTTTGATTACCTTCAC
>CAZHRO010000084.1:0-5003 GCA_964535045.1 uncultured Dehalococcoidales bacterium
CGGTCCGGTGGCTGATAATGCCGGCGGCATCGTTGAAATGTCAGACCTGCCCCCAGAAATCAGGGAGCGAACCGATGCTCTGGACTCGCTGGGCAATACCACCGCCGCCACCGGCAAGGGATTTGCCATTGGCGCTGCCGGACTTACCGCCCTCGCCCTGCTGCTGGCCTACACCCAGGCAGTTGGCATCAAATTTGCCGACATAAGCCTGCTCGACCCGCGAGTCATCGGCGGCATCCTGCTCGGGGTTATGATGCCCGCCATCTTCTGCGCCCTTACCTTAAACGCAGTGGGTAAAACCAGCTTCGCCATTGTCAATGAGGTGCGCCGACAGTTCCGCGAGATAAAGGGGCTCATGGAAGGCACCGCCAAACCCGAATACAGCACCTGTGTCGATATCTGCACTCGGTCGGCCATCAAACAGATGATTCTCCCCGGGGTACTGACCATAGTTGTCCCGATTATTGTCGGATTCATACTGGGGCCGGTTGCCCTCGGTGGGTTCTTAATCGGTGCCGTTGCCTGTGGCTTTATTCTGGCAGTTACCTTTGCTAACGCCGGCGGCTCCTGGGATAACGCCAAGAAGTGGATAGAGACTGGCGCCTTTGGTGGCAAGGGCTCAGACGCCCATAAAGCCGCTGTCGTCGGTGATACAGTAGGCGACCCGATGAAGGATACCTCAGGGCCATCGCTGAATATCATGATAAAACTGATGTCTATAGTAGCGCTGGTTCTCGCCCCGGTGTTTGCTAATATCAGTGGCTTAGTCTAGAGAACGAGCTAACCACGTAGAAAAGGATTGGCCTGTCGTTCAGCACCAATGGTGGTCTCCGGGCCGTGGCCCGGATAAACAATTGTATCATCAGGTAGCGTCATAAGCCTGGTGCGGATGCTCTCCAGGAGCTGATTGTAGCTGCCACCCGGCAGGTCAGTCCGCCCGATACCACAGTTAAATAGCGTATCCCCGCTGAAAACCATACCATCCCCCAGCAGGCAGATACCACCCGGGGTATGCCCCGGGGTATGAAGCACCTTAAAATTCAGTCCCGCAGTGCTGATACAATCTCCATCCCTGAGCAGTCGGTCTGGGGGAGGAGGAACCGGGTAGGTAAGACCGGGTACCAGAAGGCTCTGCAACCAACCTCTCAATCCGCGAAGAGATTTGGCATCGCCAGCATGAATTGCCGTCTCGGCACCGGTTGCCTCCTTGACAGCCTTTAAGGCACCGACGTGGTCAATATGCCCGTGAGTTAAGGTGATTATTTTTATGTTAAGCTGCAGGCCTTTGACCCTGCTTAAAATTGTTTCGGCATCATCGGCCGGGTCAATGATAATCCCGGCCCGGCTGGATTCCGAACCTACGATATAGCAGTTAGTGCTGAACGGACCGAGAACCAGCCTATCGATAATCACGCTACACCTCTACTGCAAAATATCTTCACATTCTACCATCAAGCCAAGCTAACGGCAAGAAATAAGTGGTCTCAGCCCCAGGGTGTTTTGCATTATGCCCTATTTTTAGCTACAATTCGTAGGAGTTAAACCTTCGTAATAATCAAGGAGCGATAATAGTGACGAAAAAAACCCCAGTCAAGGTCAATATGGAGAGGATTGTTTCTCTCTGCCGGCGGCGTGGTTTCATTTTCCCCAGCAGTGAAATCTACGGCGGCCTGTCCAGCTGCTGGGACTACGGCCCCCTGGGAGTCGAGCTCAAACGGAACATTAAGGAAGCCTGGTGGCGAGCCGTAGTTCAATTGCGTGATGACATCGTGGGCATTGATACCAGCATACTGATGCATCCCCAAACCTGGCAGGCCAGCGGACACCTCCAGGGCTTTGCCGACCCCCTGGCTGAATGTAAGAGCTGTCACCAGCGGTGGCGCACCGATGACCTGGAAGGCAGTACCTGCCCTGCCTGCGGCGGTGAACTAACCGAACCCCAGATGTTTAATCTGATGTTCAAGACATTTATGGGACCCGTGGAAGACACCGCGAGCACCGTTTACCTGCGTCCCGAGACAGCCCAGGGCATCTTCGTTAACTTCAATAACGTGCTCGATACCACCAGGAAGAAGCTGCCATTTGGTATCGCCCAAATAGGTAAATCCTTCCGTAACGAGATTACCACCGGTAACTTTATCTTCCGCAGCCGGGAGTTTGAACAGATGGAAATTGAGTACTTCGTCAAGCCAGGTACTGATGAGGATTGGTTTAACTACTGGCTCGAAGAGCGTTTCAACTGGTACCTGAAACTGGGTATCAAAAAGGAAAATCTAAGGCTGCGCCAGCACATGAAACACGAGCTGGCCCACTACGCTAAGGACTGTTACGATATTGACTACCTCTTCCCGATGGGCTGGGCCGAGCTGGAGGGCATTGCTAACCGCGGCGATTTTGACCTTAACCAGCACGCTAAATACAGCGGCAAAAACCTGACCTACTTTGACGAAGACACCCGAGAGCAGGTCATTCCCTGCGTCATTGAGCCATCGGCGGGGGTTGACCGCACCTTTCTGGCAATTCTCTGTGATGCCTACGATGAAGAGCTGGACAACGACGAGGTACGGGTGCTGCTTCACCTCCACCCGGATCTAGCTCCCGTCAAGGTAGCTGTTTTACCCCTGAGCCGTAAAGAGAAGCTAGCGCAGGCCGCCAGAAAGGTATATACCGAACTACGTCAGTACTGGGCGGTAAGCTATGATGACGCTCAGAGCATCGGGCGGCGCTACCGCCGTCAGGATGAAATCGGCACCCCCTTCTGCGTTACTGTTGATTTTCAATCGCTAGCAGACGAACAGGTCACGATTAGAGAGCGCGACACCATGAACCAGATACGAGTCCCCATTAAGGAGCTGAAGGCCACTCTAACCGCCAAGCTGGCTGGAGAAGACCTCTTCGTCCTGCCGCCCGGTGGCAGGATATGGAAAGAAGAAAGAAAATAAACCCCAAGCTGATTGCAGATTCAGAGGTAGTAAAAGCTTGAAAATCATCCACTTTGCCGACCTCCACCTCGGTGTGGAGACCTACGGGCGCACCGACCCGGCGACTGGCTTATCCTCCCGCCTCCTTGACTTCCTATCTGCTCTCGACCAGCTGGTCGATTATGCTCTGGAGAACAGGGTTGACCTGGTTCTTTTTTGTGGCGATGCCTACAAGAGCCGCGAGCCGACCCCAACCCAGCAGCGGGAGTTCGCCCGCCGTATTAACCGCCTGGTGACAAACGGCATATCGGTCTTTCTCCTCAGCGGCAACCATGACCTGCCCAACACCTTCAGTCGGGCTACGGCTACGGAAATCTTTGACACCCTGGCTATCGAGAGGGTATATGTCGCAAGCCGCCCCGATGTTTACCGCATCCCAACAGAGAGCGGGCCGCTTCAGATAGTCTCCCTGCCCTGGCTGAGACGAAGCACCCTGCTCAGCAGGGAAGAGACCAAAAACCTGAACTTCAGCCAGATTAACGAGAAGATGCAGCAGGTTCTTACCAGCATAGTTACAGCCAGCATCCAGAAACTCGACCCTGCGCTGCCTGCCATACTGGCCGCCCATGTCTGGGTCGCAGGCGCCAGGATAGGTTCTGAGGCATCAATGACCATGGGGCAGGAGCACACCTTTCTCCTCAGCAATATCGCCCATCCGGCCTTCGATTATGTCGCCCTGGGGCACATTCACCGACATCAAATCCTGCAGGATAATCCCCCGGTGGTTTATGCCGGTAGTCTGGAGCGACTTAACTTCGGTGAGGAGACAGATGACAAGGGATTTTATGTGGTGGATATCGAATCTGGCGGGGAACCCAGCCAGAGACAGGTCACCTTCGATTTTCACCCCATAGCCGGGCGCCGTTTTCTCAGCATTAACATTGATATTGAATCGCAAGAGGTAGACCCTACGGCAACAGTAATTAAGGCCATCACCGAACAGGCAGGTAATATCAAGGACAGCATAGTACGGCTGAATATCAGTCTGCCAGCCGAGATTGAGGGTCAGCTCAGAGATAGCGACATCCGCAACGCTCTCCAGGAAGCCCACTATACTACCATCGCCCGCGATATCAAACGGAAGACACGCTTGAGGCTGGGTAAGGTAGCCGCAGAAGAGATTACCCCGCTTGATGCTCTAAAAGCCTACCTGGAGTCAAGAAAGGCAGACCCAGAGCGTGCCCGGACCCTGCTTGAGTACGGCCGGCAGCTGATACAGGAGCAAATAGCCAAGCAGGAGCAGAAAGGCCTGCTGGGCTAGCCAGGCAGATTTATAATGCCAGTATATAAGGGTAACAAATGCTGTGCGGGAAGGAGGGTGATGAACCATGGTCAGGATTCTTATTGAGCGGCACCTGAAAGCCGGCAAGCGTGGTGAACTCATCCACCGGCTCAGAGAACTCAGGACCGCAGCCATCCACCAGCCGGGTTATATAAGTGGTGAGACCCTGTCAAGCCTTGAAGATGCCTCCATCGTTTCGGTGCTAAGCACCTGGCAAAACCTTGAGGACTGGAAGAACTGGGAGGAATCAGAGACTCGAAGCAAGCTGGAAGAGCAGATTGAACCGCTCCTCATCGAAAGACCTAAGGTCAGCATCTACCAGGTAATGGCTACCGAGTAGAAAAAGACTGAGGTGAATATCAGTTCTAGGTGCTCACTAACGGAGGAATATCTAACCACCCCGATGCCAAGGCGATAAAGACACTTATCAGGTATGCGGTAAAGAAAAAGGCATGAACGTAGTTATCGTTGGGGCCGGGCCCGCCGGGCTCATCACCGCCCTAAATCTGCTCCAGAGGGGCATAAAGCCCCTAATCCTGGAGAAAAAGCCGCAAATCAGTTCCACCGCCTGCGGCGAAGCGGTGGGTCTTAAGTGGCTGAGTGAGGTACCTTTTGATTCAAGACCCTACATAGCTAAGAAAGTCAAAGGAGCCCGACTAATCTTTCCCGGTGACAACTTTGATACTATAGATAAGCAGTGCGCTGTTCTCAATAGAACCGAGTGGCTTAAGGGAATGGCC
>CAZHRO010000085.1:0-4935 GCA_964535045.1 uncultured Dehalococcoidales bacterium
AGCGGCTGCCTTCTAAGCAGCGGGTCGTGGGTTCGAATCCCTCCAGGGACGCCACGAAGCTAGTTAACCCGCTGCCTCAGACGGAGAGACAAAGCTGAGACAAAGAGCTATAGCTCACAAAGCAGCTTCTTGTCGCTATAAAGATAATAGAAACAGGAGAGAGAGCGATGGCTAAAGAAAAAGCGCAAATATTTGGCGAGAAAATCCTCGAAGAATTTAAGAAGTGTGGCATCACACACATCGTCTGGCTCCCCTGCTTCCAGCTCGGTTTCATATACGAAGCCATGATGAACCAGAATGAGATCAAACTGGTTCCAGTATGCCGTGAGGGGGAGGGTGTGGCAGTTGCCGCCGGTCTTGCCCTGGGCGGTAAGAAGCCGGTAGTACTCTATCAGAATACCGGTATTTATGAGTCAGGGGACTCGATGAGACTGGTTACCTTTGAGCTTCGCGTCCCTCTGCTTATAATGCTCGGCTACCGGGGCTGGAAGGGGACTGATTCTGCTGGTGTCATCATGGAGCCGACCTTGGATGCTTGGCAGGTCAAGTATCATATATTAAAGATTGGGGATGATGTTGGGAAGATATCTATCGCTGATAAGGAGGCACAGGAGACCAGAAAGCCAGTAGCCATTCTAATTGTGGGGGAGGAACCGTAATGATAGAAAGTATGGATGCAGTAAAGGTTATCTCCAGACACCGCGGTGAGGCTCTCATCATAGCCGAAATGACGCAGGGTACCGAGCTGCCGATAGTAACTACCAGACCCGAGCTCGACCTGCCTTTTAACTGGGCAGCTATGGGGAAAGGCTCATCGCTGGGTCTGGGCTTAGCCCTCGCCCGACCTGACCGGAAGGTCTTCGTTATGGACGGCGACGGCTCACTGCTCACCAACCTGGGTAGCTTAATGACAATCGGCAATATGGCACCACCGAACTTTGTTCATTTTCTGTTTGACAACGGCGTTTATCGGTGCACCGGCGGTCAATCCCTGCCGAAGGTGGGTGGAGTAAATTTCTCAGCACTGGCTTCAGAGGCTGGATACGCAAATATCCACAGCTTTTCCGATGTCGGGATATTCGAAAAGGAGATTGACAGCGTAATCAATGAGGTCGGCCCCACTTTTGTTCACCTGAAGATTGTCCCCGGTATCGGACCAAGTTACCCCTATGTCCGGGTGAGCGACTGCGTCGATGCGTTCCGAGACGCCCTGGCAAAATCCTAGGTGTTCTTTAAAAACAGATTTTCAAATGTTACGTGCCTCGATAGATAAATCGGGGCACAATTGCATCGTTCCCTTGCCAGAGTACGGACAGTTCGGTAGCATATTTTTTACCCCATCGCTTTGGAAGACGCCTCTCACCTGACAAGGAAAAGGGGGGCATTGTAGATTCTGGCAGACCATGTTTAAAAGCAACTAACCTTTGAAAGTAACCCCCATGGAGGATGACATGCCCTACAAAATAGTGATGACGATGAACCATATCGGTGGCGATAAGGAACAGGCTCGTAAGATAGGTGCTGAGCTTTCCATTATCCCCTGTGCCACTGAGGCCGAGGTCATTACCGCTACCCGAGATGCTGATGCCGTAATAACCGGTCTCGAGTGTCCGGTCCCTTACAATAGAAACGTAATTAGCAGGCTTGAAAAGTGCAAGATAATCCACAATATCGGAGCCGGCTACGAACGCATAGATGTTCCAGCGGCAACCGATTACGGCATCTGTGTTTCTTATCCGGCAGATTACTGTGCCGAGGAGGTGGCAGAGCACTCCATGGCTCTCATCCTCGCCTGTGCTAGAAGAATCCCCCGCCTTGACAGGATGGTGAGGCAGGGTAACTGGGGTTTCGCAGCTAAGCGCGAGAAGACGGATATATGGATGCCCATGTTCCGGATAACAGAGCAGACCCTGGGGATAATCGGGTTCGGCAGAGTGGGGCGCCTTATCATCCCCAAAGCCAGGGGCTTTGGTTTAAAGGTCATCGCCTACGACTGCTATGTGCCGGCCAGTGTATTTGAGGAGTTGGGTGTTGAATCGACAACCCTTGAGCGGGTGCTCAGGGAATCAGACTATGTCGTAGTCAGCGCCGCTCTGACTGGCGAAACCTACCATCTGCTGGGGCTAGAGCAGTTCAAGAAGATGAAGCCAACGGCCTATTTTATTAACTGTAGCCGCGCTGAGCTTGCCGATGAGGATGCTCTACTTGCTGCCCTGACCAGTGGCTACATTGCTGGTGCCGGTCTGGACGTAGTGAGAGGAGAAGTCATCACGCCCGACCATCCTTTACTCAAGCTGGAAAACGTGGTTATTACCGGTCATTCCGCCTGGTACTCGGAACGTTCCGTAGCCGAGATAAAGGAGAGACCCTACATAAACATTGGACGGGTCTTTCGTGGGGAGTGGCCCAAGTGGTTTATCAATCCTGAGGTCAAAGAGAAATTCCGAGAGAGGTGGGGGAAATCATAGGCCGCTCCTGTATAAGGGTGAGGAGACGATGATAAAAGATTCTGACCGGCAGTCTTTTTCTTGAGGAATCGAGTAGACCTTGCAAATACTAGCAGTTTAGTGTACAGTATTGACGGTGGTTTTAGAATAGGTTATCAAATACTTAGTCAAATTACTTTTATTCACGTAAACTCAAGTGTTGGATGACCGTAACTCTGACCAACTATTTAGAAAAGAGGAGGTTATCCAATGGGCTTTGAGGACAAATCACTTCAGTGCTCTGATTGCGGGGCTACCTTCACCTTCAGCGCTGAGGAACAAGAGTTCTTCCAATCTAGAGGCTATACTAACGAGCCGAAGCGCTGTCCGTCATGCCGTGCCGCCAGGAAAGCCGAGCGTTACGGAAATACTGGCTACGACCGCAGGTCTCAGCGGCAGATGTTCCCCGCAGTGTGTGCCGAGTGCGGCAGAGACACCGAAGTACCGTTTGAGCCCCGTGAAGGCAGACCGGTATATTGTAGCGAGTGCTACAATAAAGTCAGATCGAACAGGTAACGCAAATCTGATGTGATGGACACACATAGGCCGGGGAGACCTGGTCTATGTGTGTCCCTAGAATGTGGGGTGTGCTATATCGACTGAAGTTTCCATACGTGAAGGTGAAACCCAGGAGTCCTTAGTAAGGCGATTTCAAAGGATGGTGCAGATGAGTGGTATCCTGCGTGAGGTAAAGTCTCATCGTTATTTTATATCCAAAAGAGACGCTGCCCGCCTGAAAATGAAAAAGAACGCAAGGAGGAGGCGAGTCGGGAGATAGGGAGTGGGTGGATTGTAGTAGGTACTACCTGACTGGACAGATAATTGTGGCTCAGCCGCAAAAAGGTCTCACCGGCTTGATTACGAGAAACATTCAGCTAACTACTCGACAGTTCAAAAGGGAGGCAATATGAAAATCTACGTGGGTAACTTAGCGCAGGAGGTAACTGAAGAAGAACTACAGCAAGAATTCACTGCTTTCGGAGAAGTGATGTCGGCAAATATCGTAACCGATAAGTATACCGGACGGTCCAGAGGGTTTGGGTTTGTCGAGATGCCGAAGGTATCCGAAGGTCAAGCCGCAATTGCCGGTTTGAACGGGAAAACACTGAAGGATAGGACGCTGAATGTTAACGAGGCCCGGCCTCGTCCCGATACCAGGACTGGTAGGTCATACGGTGACAGGAGGGGTGGTAGGTCTGGCGGCGGGAGACAATGGAGATACTAATCCCTCTTGCCGCCATCTGTATGCTTGAGACGCGCAACCGGTAGATTTAGCCTGAGAACATGCCCTCTTATGCAGTTCAGGCGCTCTGGTGTAACAATAAGCCGCAGTCACCAGAATACGGGAGTGAATAACGGAATGAGAGTCTCGCTTGAAATAGCACGGTAGCGATAAGGGAAACCCCCGTATTTCGAATTAGAATTCATTATTGGCTATGACTACTTTCACACCAACGCAGGAGGGCAAAAGCTACCCGAGATGATTAGCGAGGGGCACCTGTGAAAATCGGCGTTATCTCCGATACCCACGCGAAGACACTCGATGATATTCCGGCCCCGATTCTGAGAGCTCTGGCTGAGGTCGACCTCATTGTCCATGCCGGAGATTTTACCGAAAGGGCAGTTCTTGACGGACTCAGGACACTGGGAGAGGTAAAAGCCGTTTGCGGCAACATGGACTCAGACGAGCTTAAGGCGATGCTGCCTCAGAAGGAATTTTTTGTTGCTAACGGCCGAGGTATCGGACTAATCCACGGTGCGGGTGGACCCCGGGGAATCGCAAACAGAATAAGGGATATGTTTCAGGGTATGGATATCATCATCTACGGCCATTCTCACGAAGCGAAGAAACGACTCATCCGGGGAAGTCTTTTATTTAATCCGGGGCGAGCTCGGGACTCTTTCGGACTGCTGGAAATCAGCAATGAGATTAAGGCTACGATAATACGAATCTAGAGAAGTTCAAAATAAGCCTCTAAAAAAGCTTTGCATGTGAACCTGCCTGAAACGGCACCCTTTGGAATCCTAAAAAACCTGTCCACCCTCTTTTATCTCATATGAGCTAAAAATAAAGTCAAGGTCACTCTGCAGAGCGCTGAGCTTTTCCTGGGGAAAGAGCTTCTCATCGACATCAAATATAACCCTGGTTTCACCTTTAGTTGAGCCCACAATATGCACTCTGAGGCACTCTTTTGCCGCTCCGCCCTGCCTACTTTGCATTCGAAACGTTAGTGTACCCCGAGAGACAAATGATGATGTATTCCCTGCCAGCGAGTAGGTTTCGAGTTTTGCTTCTTCCACAACTACCCCCTGCTTCAGGGTGAAGTCTCTTATTTGATCGTAGAGTAACTCGGGTTTTACATTCTGGTATATTTTTCTGATCTGCACTTCTGTCTCCTTACCTGTCATTAAGCTTCTGCCAGGGCCCTATTTGACCTCCTTCATCCCT
>CAZHRO010000086.1:0-4923 GCA_964535045.1 uncultured Dehalococcoidales bacterium
AGTGATTATACGGAGCTGGCCCGCCGACTCGAGGGGGTGGCCGGGGTTAGTGCCCTGGAAGTAAACATCAGCTGCCCCAATGTTATGGCGGGGGGTGCTGAGTTTGGCTCAGAACCGGGGGTGGCGGCCAGGGTAACGAGGGCGGTCAAGGACGCTACGTCGCTACCGGTGCTGGTCAAGCTAACCCCGAACACCACTAATATAGCCAGGATAGCCAGCGCAGTGGTTGAAGCCGGGGCTGATGCCCTGACTCTAATCAATACCCTTAAGGGGATGGTTATTGATGTTGTCCGGCGCCGTCCGTTATTAGGCGGTATTACCGGTGGGTTATCGGGGCCAGCCATTAAACCCGTGGCGCTTTGTATGGTGTATGAAGTGGCTGAGGTGGTCGGCGAAATACCTATCGTCGGCTGCGGGGGCATCACTACGGCTAGCGATGCCCTGGAGTTCATTATGGCGGGTGCCAGTGCCGTCCAGGTAGGCACCGCCGGCTTTAATAACCCTCGGGCTCCCCTTGAGGTTCTGGAAGGTCTGGAGCGTTTCGTGGAGAAAGAGGGCGTAGGGGACATAACCGAGCTTATCGGGGTGGCGCGACGCACTTCATCTTAGTAAAAACCGGGTCTTTCTTACGAGTTTATATGGCTTGTCGAAGTCACTTTGGCGTATCTGGAATACTCTTGAGTTCTGGGGAACAAGGGGAATGGAAGACGGCCTGTCAGTAGCCTCTATTACCCAAAATTTAGATACTCGTTTCGTCGGGCAGAAAGTTATTTACTACCCCACGGTAACCTCGACTAACGAGATAGCTAAAGAGAAAGCTAAGCAGGGAGCTTTGGAGGGGACGGTGGTTATTGCTGGGGAGCAAACGGCAGGGAAGGGGCGGCGGCAGCGTATCTGGTTTTCACCAAAGGGCAGCATTGCCCTCTCGGTCATCCTCTATCCCCGGCTGGATAGCTTACCGTCCCTTATTATGCTGGCTTCGCTGGCGGTAGTCCGTAGCATTGAGACAGTCACTTCTCTAAAACCCCGGATTAAGTGGCCCAATGATGTGCTGGTTAACGGCAGGAAGGTCTGTGGCATTCTGGTTGAGAGCGAGGTGCGGGGGAGTAAGGTGGGCTATGCTGTCGTTGGTGTCGGAGTGAATGTTAACCTTGAGGCCTCGAATTTACCGGAGATGTTGCCTGGAGCTACCAGCCTTTCCGATGAGCTGGGAAGGGACGTCTCCCTACCGGGTTTAGTTAGACGGCTTCTGGTCGAAGTTGAGGGGTTATATCTAGCCCTGGAGTCTGGCGGGTCTATCTATGAAGGGTGGCGGGATAGTCTGGTCACCCTGGGTAAAGAGGTAAGTGTCGAGTCAGATGGGTCTAGGTATATCGGTATCGCTGAATCGGTAGCCAGAGATGGCAGTCTCTGGCTACGCCATCCGGATGGCGGTTTGAGTCAAATTGTAGCCGGGGACGTTAGCCTGCGCCACCAAACGTAGTAGTGGCGATTAGCCTCATTTGGCTTGTCCCTCCTCTTAACCAAGAGAGGGTGAGACAATGTCACCCTCTCCAAACCTCTGCCCTACCCAGCCGGGTTCTGGCAAAACTCACCCCTAGCGAAGGGAATTCTTCACTTAGGCCGGGTTATGCTTAAACTACTTCTGCTTTTCCTCTTCTTCCGCAGGTGTCAGAGCCTTACCTAGCTTACCCAGATTGGTGAAGGCTTCGAAGATGTTTATTGGCAGCGGGAAGATTATCGTGCTGTTCTTCTCGGCAGCAATTCCGGTCAGTGTCTCCAGATAGCGGAGCTGCAGGGTGGTCGGCTCTCTGGCGATGACAGACCCCGCTTGCGCCAGCTTCTCTGAAGCCTGGAGTTCACCCTCAGCGTGGATAATCTTGGCTCGTCTCTCTCTTTCCGCTTCGGCCTGAGCTGCCATGGAGCGTTTCATTGTCTCCGCTAGCTCAACCTCCTTGATCTCTACCGCCGTGACCTTTATCCCCCAGGGGTCGGTCTGCTCATCAATTGTCTTCTGCAGTATCTGGTTGAGTCTCTCCCTCTCCGCCAGTAGTCCGTCAAGCTCTGATTGCCCCAGGACACTGCGCAGCGTCGTTTGTGATATCTGCGAGGTGGCTCTGATGAAGTCCAGAACCTTGACGACTGAGGCTTCAGGGTCGAGTACTCTGAAGTAGACGACGGCGTTTACCCTGACGGTGACGTTGTCCCGGGTGATTACCTCCTGATAGGGAACGTCCATCGTTATTATACGAAGGTCAACCTTTACCATCCGGTCAACGAAGGGGATGATGACGAAGATACCCGGCCCCTTGGTGCCGATCAGCCGTCCCAGACGGAAGATGACGCCGCGCTCATATTCCCGCAGGATTTTAATTGATGCCGGCAAAAATATGGCCAGAAGTATCGCAACTAGAACAATAGCCCATATTGGCATTTTCTACCTCCTTTGTTTTACGCTTTATTCTTTTTGCTTACATGGAGTTTTAAGCCATCAGTCTTGGTTATAACCACCTCCTCCCCGGGCTGCGCCTCGCCCTGGTCTAATATTGCTGTCCAGAGTTCACCTTTGTAGAAGACCTGTCCCTCAGGTTTGAGAGCTACCCTGACTATGGCTACCTTGCCTCTCAGTTCTTCCCGTCCGGTTGTTGCCTGCTGTTGGTGGGAGCGAACTACCTTGTAGATTATAAAGGCAGTAATGCTGCCGAGGACAGCGGCTATGGTTGGAATTACCCATGGATCTGGTTGGAACAATGCCGGCCTCCCGCTAAACAGTATTAGGAGGCCAATAACCAGTGAGGCTATGCCTCCCCCAGTAAATATACCAAAGCTGGTGGTAAAAAACTCGGCGACAAACAGACCACCCGCCAGAACGATAAGTGCAATTGCCGCGTAGTTTATGGGTAAGAAGCCCAGGGAATAGGAGGCTAGAAAAGCACAGATGCCACCGAACACGCCGGGGAAGATTAGTCCGGGGTTGAATATCTCCACCGTGATACCCAGTACCGCCAGGCTCAGGAGGACGACCGCGATATTGGGGTCACTGATGGCAAGGAGGAATCTCTCTATGTTGTTCATTGGATCCCGACTGATGGCGGCTCCTTCAGTATTGAGCGTGATCACACTGCCATCAATCATGGTTACCTCCCAGCCGTCCAGTTGGGAGATTAAGCTGTCAAGGTCGGGGGCTACCAAATCAATAACGTTAAGCTCCAGAGCCTCCTGCTCGGTAGCGGAGACGCTCTCCCGGACCGCCTTTTCCGCCCACTCCATGTTGCGGTTATGAGCATTGGCGATGCTTCTAATATAGGCGGCGGCATCGTTAACGACCTTTTCTGTCATCTCCTCTGACATTTGGGCTTCGCCTTCCCCACCGATGGCTACGGGGTGGGCGGCGCCAATGTTGGTGTTTGGGGCCATGGCGGCGACATGGGCGGCCATGGTAACAAATACTCCTGCCGAGGCGGCCCGGGCTCCTTGGGGTGAGACATACACAACCACTGGTACTTTGGCACTAACAATATCCTGGACAATATCACGCATCGAGGTGTCCAGCCCTCCAGGCGTATCCAGCTGGATAATGCAGGCCACAGCACCTGCTTCCTCAGATTGGGTGATACCGCGATCAATGTAATTTGCAATGACTGGATTTATTACCCCTTTGGCTTCAAGCACGTCAATCCTGGAGCTATCCGCCCTGGCTCCAGTGGCTACTGATATTGAAGCGATGGTCAGTATTCCCAGTAGTAGTATCAGACGCAATGTTCTTAGCATAGAGTTCTCTGTTCGGTGAGCTCATTAACCCGGTCTCTAGCGAATGTGTATAAGAAAATTATATATTTATTGGCCTGCTATTGCAAATAATAGCCGGGATGGCAACTACTAGTCCCGGTCATATTGGTTGCCAGCCTGAGGTTATGTTGATTTATGCAAAGCCACACACACGTGAAGTTGAATAGCGGAGCAAATTAGTATAAAATTTACAGACTATCGACAGAAGGTGTGGTGATGAGGGTTCAGCGATGTAGAGGGTGTCGTGATTTGTCCCCCGAAGAAATGAGGCGGTTTCGCTTTGTGGAGCAGGCATTTGGAGACTGCTGCCGTGGCTGGGGCTATAGCGAGGTTAAAACACCGACCCTTGAGTATCTTCACCTCTTTACCTCGACCGGGACGCTTACGCCGGGTATGCTAAGCAAGGTCTATTCCTTCCTGGATTGGGACGGGTGGAGCGGGCAGAGAGTCGTCCTGAAACCGGATGGGACGATTCCAGTGGCCAGGTTCTACATTGATAATTTAGCCGGGGAAGGTCTGGCCAAGCTCTACTACGTGACCAATATCTTTAGATTTGAGGCGACGGGAAGAGAGGCTCGGGAGAGCTGGCAGGGTGGTGCTGAGCTTATCGGGGTGAGTTCCCCCCTCGCCGATATGGAATTAATCACGATGGCGCTTGCGGTCTTGGCTAAAGTAGGGATTAGAGACGTCGAGTTACGCCTGTCCCATGCTGGCTTGATTAGAAGCCTGCTATCAAGGCTTAGGCTGAGCCCTAGAGAGCAGGCGCGAGTCTTGGACCAGATTCTGGATGGGGATACCGAGGCCCTGGCCCGGATAAGGTCCGAGAAGCCCCGGCTGAGCCGGGTTTTGACTTCGCTGCTTGACCTGAAGGGCGAATCATCCGGAATTCTCAGAAATGCAAAGGCCCTGTTTAACCGTGGCTTTCCCGAGCTTGAACCCCATATTGATAATCTAATAAGCATCGTTGACCTTGTCGAGGCGATGGGCTACCGCTATCAGATTGACATTGCTTCCGGGAGGGGCTTTGAGTACTATACCGGCGTAATCTATCAGCTCTATAGTGGTGAGGATAAGTTGGGGGGTGGGGGGAGGTATGATGCCCTCATCCCGCTGATGGGGGGGCAGGATATCCCG
>CAZHRO010000087.1:0-4894 GCA_964535045.1 uncultured Dehalococcoidales bacterium
GGAAACCGGCTATGACATCCTCTTCTTCTGGGTTGCCAGGATGATTATGATGGGTATCGAAGATACCGGAGATATTCCCTTCAGCACCGTCTATCTCCACGGTCTGGTGCGCGACGAGAAGGGCGACAAGATGAGCAAAGTGAGAGGTAATGTGCTCAATCCGCTTGATACCCTCGAGCAGTACGGCACCGACGCTTTGCGCTTTGCCCTCTCCACAGGTACTTCACCAGGGAATGACATCAAATTAACCCGCTCCCGGCTGGAAGCCGGTCGTAACTTTGCTAACAAGCTCTGGAATGCCACTCGATTCATAATCGGAAGTATCAGGCAAACTGAAGTTAGCCAAGAAATCCAGCCCCAGCTACTGCCCCTCGAAGACCGCTGGATTCTGTCCCGGCTCAATCACACTATAGCCAGTGTCACCGGTCTCATGGAAGACTTCCAGTTCGGGGAAGCCCAGAGACAGATTCACGATTTCCTCTGGGGAGAATTCTGCGACTGGTATATTGAAATCGCCAAGATACGGCTTCGCTCTGGTAAGGATAAGACGTCACCCAGCCCCGTTCTGGCTCACGTACTGGAGACGTCACTTCGCCTCTTGCACCCCTTTATGCCTTTTCTTACCGAAGAGCTCTGGCAGAACCTGAGAAAATACCCGGCTCTAGAGAAGCAATTGAGCGCGTCGATAACCATTGCCGCCTACCCTGAGGCGGAAAAGACTGCTATCGACCCAGAATCGGAGCGTATTATGCAGTCAATAATCGAAATTATACGCTCTATCCGCAACGTGCGAGCCGAGCACAAAGTGGAGGGCACCAAATGGATTGCGGTGCAGATCTATGCCGACAAACTAACGCCAGCCATTACTCCTTATTCACAAGCCATAGAGACTCTAGCTAAAGCCAGGCCGGTGACCTTTTATAACAGACAGCAAGAACACCCTCGACGAGAGAATACCCTGGTATCAGTCCTCAAAGAAGCTACGGTAGCCATACCCATGCAGAGTATGGTCGATCTGGAATCAGAAAAGAGACGACTGAAGCGAGACATTGCCCACAGCGAGAGCCATATTACGAAACTTGAGACCAGACTTAAAAATAAAGACTTCCTGAATAAGGCACCAGCCGCTGTTATCGACAAAGAACGAGATAAGCTAGCTACTCAGAAGGCCAAGCTAGCCAGACTCAAGGAACAGCTTGGAAGCCTAGGCTAGAAACGAACCGCCCGTCTCCCTTGTGTCGGAAGCGGATGACACCAAGATTACTGTGCCCTTAAATAGGAGGAGATTCAAAAGAAATCTGGCGGAGGTTCTGAGGAAACCGCTCTCACCTTGAACCAGAGCCGACATCGACATCAATGTCTCTCTCGGGCAAGCTTAACTTGTCAAAACCCCCAGCAGTAGTGTATAATCTTCTTGGAAGGCAGCTTTAGCATATCCGAAAGGAGAACAGAATGGACAAGTTAGAGGTACTAAAGAGGGCCGACCTTTTTCGTGAGTTAAACGATGAGCAGCTCAGCTTAGTGGCGGAAATGTGTACCGCTGAAGTCTTTGAGCCGGGGGCAATCATACACCGCCAGCATACGATACTTGATAAATTGCGCATAATTGAAGAGGGCCTAGTAGCGCTCGTTTTAGAATTAGGACCGCTTTCCCAGCGGCAACTTACAGTAGCCACCAACTTCGAAACCATCGCCTGGTCGGCTGTGGTGCCTCCCCACATGGCAACAACAACGGCCAAAGCTATCGAAAAGACGAAGGTCCTGACCTTCAGGGGACAAGATATAGTCAACCTGTGTGAGACTAATTGCCGGGTAGGCTGTATCCTCTACCGAGGCGTAGCCAGGGTCGTCGCTGATAGGCTGAATGCCTCTTTTATACAATGCTTGGGCGTTACGGCACAGGACTAATAGTAATCTGCACCCGACTTCGAGACAGCGTCAGGGTCCATGCAGCGCGCCCCGGCGTCGTGGTGGGCATCTCGTCAGTTTAAGCCGCTCAGGGAAGCTATAAAAGACCGGTCGATAGGCTCGATGAGTCTGAAAACGCTTTCCTATTTCTAGAAAAAGAAGGAGGAGGAATAAGTTTGGTTTCAGAGAAAGAAAAAACAATCACCTCGATGATGGCAGAGAAAAGGGTCTTTAAGCCGCCTGAAGAACTAACAAGACAGGCCTACATCAAGAGCCTAGCCCAGTATAAAGAGATTTATCAGCGCTCTATTGATGACCCCGAGGGGTTCTGGGGGGAGATGGCAGAGCAACTGGACTGGTTCAAGAAGTGGGATAAGGTTCTGGTCGAGGATTTCAAAGAAGGTAAACACGAATGGTTCGTGGGCGGAAAGCTCAACGTCAGCTATAACTGCCTCGACAGGCATCTCAATACCTGGAGAAAAAACAAGGCAGCCCTCATTTGGGAAGGAGATATTGGCGACAGCCAAACCCTTACCTACCAGGAGCTGCACTATCACGTTTGTAAATTCGCCAACGTCCTTAAGAAGCGCGGGGTGAAAAAGGGCGACCTGGTTACTATATATCTACCCATGATTCTCGAGCTACCAATCGCCATGCTCGCCTGCGCCCGCATTGGTGCCATTCACAGTGTTGTCTTTGGTGGTTTCAGTGCTGACGCACTCCGGGATAGAATACTGGACTGTGAATCCAGATTCCTTATTTGCGCTGATGGCTACTACCGCGCCGGCAGGGTTATCCGGAGCAAGGACAACGCCGATGAGGCCCTTAAGTCCTGCCCTGGGGTAAAAGATGTAATCGTGGTGAAAAGGGCCGATATTGGGGTAAATATGGAAGCTGGCCGCGACCGCTGGTGGCATGACGAGATGAATGCCAGTGATATCAAGCCCTACTGCGAGCCGGAAGCTATGGACTCTGAAGACCCGCTCTTCATTCTGTATACCAGCGGCAGCACCGGGAAACCCAAAGGGGTGCTTCACACCCAGGCCGGCTACCTCCTCTACACCTCTCTGTCAGCCAAGTGGGTCTTTGACCTCAAAGAGGAAGACACCTACTGGTGTACCGCAGACATCGGCTGGGTAACCGGTCACAGCTACATCCTGTACGGACCTCTAGCCCTGGGGACAACCAGCCTAATGTTTGAGGGCGTCCCCAGCTATCCGCATCCAGACAGGTACTGGGAAATAGTCGAAAAGTATAGAGTCAATATCTTCTACACTGCCCCCACCGCCCTCCGAGCCATAATGCGAGAAGGTGACGAATGGCCCAACAAGCACGATTTAAGCAGTCTGCGTATCCTGGGAACAGTGGGAGAGCCGATTAACCCCGAGGCCTGGATGTGGTACTACGATGTAATCGGCAAGGGCAGATGCCCCATCGTTGATACCTACTGGCAGACTGAGACCGGAGGCTTTCTCATCACCCCCTTCCCCGGCGCTACCCCCATCAAGCCGGGCTCAGCCACAGTCCCCTTCCCTGGAGTCCACCCAGCCATACTGAGAGAAGACGGCTCCGAAGTCGACGTTAATGAGGGCGGCTATCTGGTAATCAAGCGACCGTGGCCCGGACTCATGCGCCGGGTTTATGGGGACCCGAAAAGATTCAAGGAGACCTACTTTGTTCAGTTCCCCGGGGTATATACTACCGGGGACGGGGCGAGAATAGATGAGGACGGTTACTACTGGCTCATGGGACGTATCGATGATGTCATCAACGTATCCGGTCACCGCCTCGGCACCGCTGAGGTTGAAAGTGCCCTGGTATCCCACGAAAAGGTAGCTGAAGCCGCCGTAGTTGGCATGCCCCATAAGGTCAAGGGACAGGGCATCTATGCCTTTGTCACCCTCAAGGCGGGGGTGGAGAAGAGTGATGCCCTCAAGAAGGAACTGGTCGCCCACGTTCGCAAAGAGATCGGGCCGATAGCCTCTCCCGACAAGATTCAGTTTGCCGATGGTCTGCCCAAGACCAGAAGCGGCAAGATTATGAGACGGATACTAAACAAAATCGCCGCCGGCAATACCAAAGAACTGGGCGATACGTCTACCCTAGCTGACCCATCAGTGGTTACCACCCTGGTAGAGGGGAGCCAGCAGCAAAGCTAGCCACTGGCTATGTTCCGTATCACTATTAAGAGTTGAAAGCCAGCGCCAGACTTACTGCTGCTATGCAAATTTACCAGTAAGAAATGGAGGTTTTCTGCATGTCAAAAGATGATGTTATCTGGGCTAACCCCGGAGCTCTGGGATTAGCCGCCTTTGGTCTAACCACTCTTCTACTGCAAATACACAATATTGGTTTGATAACCAGCACCATGCCCCTAATTTGGGGGTTCTTCTGGGGGGGAGCCGCTCAGGTCATCGCCGGCGTAATTGATGCCCGCCGGGGAGACACCTTCGGCTTTACCGCCTTTACCTCCTACGGTGTATTCTGGATAGGACTTGCCTTTGCCTTCCTCCTGGAATGGCTCGGCATAATCACGATTGATAGCTCGGGCCTTGCCTGGACAATGATTGCCTGGGGCATATTTACCGGCTATATGACAATCGGTGCCTTTAAGATATCTCGGGTGCACTTCTTCATATTCGCCTCGCTAACGGTGCTCTTCGGGCTCCTGGCAGGACACTTCTATGGTATCGTGCCCGCTAAGGCTGCCGGAATCGAGGGTATTTTCGTAGCCGCAGCGGCAATCTATGGCTCAGCTGCTGTCGTTGCACATTCACAGTACCGACGCTGGGTGTTCCCGATTGGATTGCGCCCTACCGTTACCAAAGAGTGAGAACAAGCCCCAAACATACTCATAAAAAACAACCGGAGAGAGGAACCAGGGAAACAAGGGGATTAGGTTCGGAGGCTATAAGACACACGCATTAACCAGAGCAAAACCGCTCAGATTAATGCCCCGGGGGTTCGTGGGCCATGAGCCCCCGGG
>CAZHRO010000088.1:0-4862 GCA_964535045.1 uncultured Dehalococcoidales bacterium
GCGGCTGGAGGGGGTGGGGATTGCCTTTCTGCCCCGGCACGGTAAGGGGCACCGCCTCTCCCCGACCGAGGTTCCCTACCGCGCAAATATCTACGCCTTAAAGTCGCTGGGGGTAGAGCATATCATCTCGGTTACCGCCGTCGGCAGCCTCAGGGAAGAAATCAAGCCCGGCGACCTGCTTATCCCCGACCAGCTCATCGACCGCACCAGGAACAGAGTAAACTCCTTCTTCGACGGCGGTATTGTCGCCCATATCATCTTCGCCGAGCCCTTCTGCCCTGCGCTCAGCCAGATTCTTTATCGCACCGCCAGAGAAATAGACACCACCGCTCGTCAGGGAGGCACTTATGTCGTTATGGAGGGGCCGGCCTTCTCCACCCGGGCCGAGTCGCACCTCTACCGCTCCTGGGGAGCCAGCCTCATTGGCATGACGGCCCTCCCCGAAGCCAAGCTGGCACGGGAAGCCGAAATATGCTACGCTACTATCGCCGGCGTCACCGATTACGACTGCTGGCAGGAAAGCTGTGAGCCAATCCCTATCGACGTTATTGTAGATACCCTGCGCCAGAATACCCACAAAATAGGAGACATTATCAGGCTGGCCGTCGGTAGAATACCTGACAAACGTGATTGCGAGTGTGCTTCCGCTCTCAGGACCGCCATCGTGACCGACCCGAGGCTCATACCCGCCGAACAGAAGCAAAAACTCAGCCTGCTGATAGGTAAATATCTGACTGAAGTAGAGGGATAGCAAGATTATGTCAAACATTGAATTCGGATGCCTGCCGACCATCATCGGTAGCATGCCCCATACCGACCCGAAGCGAGCCTGTGCCCTGGTGACCAAATACCTTAAAGCCATCCCCGGCTGGCCCCAGCTGCCGAGACGCTCTTTCCTGGAAAATATGTACGCCCAGTACAGCGAGGGGTTCCCCGGCATAGTGGTGGATAGTGAAGAGAAGAGGGTCTTTGTTGACCGTTCTCAAGACCTGACCAAGCCGCTGGAGGAATTTTACACCGCCTACCTGGAGAATAACGCCGATAAATATCCCATCAGCCCGGAATATGCGGCTGGTCTTCATACCTTTCTGAACCTTGATAGCCTCTCTCCGTGGGCGGTAAAGGGCCAGCTAACCGGCCCGGTCACCTGGGGGCTTACGGTCACCGATGAAGAGAAGCGGGGCATAATCTACGACGAAACGCTGGGGGACGTTGTCGCCAGGCTACTGCGGCTCAAGGCAAGCTGGCAGGAGAAGAAGCTGAGCCAGCTCTCAAAGAACACCATCACCTTTTTTGACGAGCCTTATATGTCGGCCTACGGTGCTACCGGCGTCATATTATCCAGGGAGAAGATAGTAAGCCTGCTGGAGGAGGTCTTTAGCGGGATTGGCGGACTCAAGGGTTGCCACTGCTGCGGTAACACCGACTGGTCAATCCTGCTGGCGACCAGCGTTGATATCCTGAGCTTTGATACCTATAACTACGCCCGGTCTCTAAGCCTCTATCCCGCCGAAACGAAGAGATTCCTGGACAGGGGCGGCACTATCGCCTGGGGAATTATCCCGAACGATGAAGAACCACTGGCAAAAGAATCCGCCGCCAGCCTTCAGGACCGCCTGGAAGAGGCGATGGCTCCCTTTACCCGCCAGGGTATCCCCTTCAGGCAACTGGTAACGCAGGGGCTGCTTACCCCCAGCTGCGGTCTCGCCTCCCTGGCCAGCGAAGAAATTGCCGAGCGAGTTCTGGAGCTACTGGCCGAACTATCCGACAGAATACGAAAGCGGTATGTTTAATTACCGCAACCCCTACCTTATTGAAACTAAAAACCAAAGTAACAACCGGTCTTTCCCGAACACTAAAGGAGAGAATCTATAGATATGGAATGTAATATCGAGGCTAATAAAGCCAGCTGCAACTGCACCTATGAGCCGTGCTCCCGAAAGGGAAAGTGCTGTGAGTGCATTAGATATCACCTATCACTCGGCGAGCTACCGGCCTGTTGCTTTCCCCCAGAGGTAGAGAGGACCTATGACCGCTCTATCGCCCGGTTTATCCGCTGCTTTACCAGCCAAAGCGAGGGATGACAGACGGGGCTAACTTGGGTTATCATTACTAAATATGAACAAGCGAAAACGAGTCGCCGCGCTTAAACACCGGCGCCGGAAGAAGAAGCAAGAAGAGAAGCGAAAGGCCGAGCAGGCTCAGTCCTAATGATGTATCACCGCCACAAAAGACCATGAAGCAGGTCTACCTACTTACCGGCCGGCCCGGAACTGGCAAGACCAGCCTGATTAAAAAAGCAGTCGCCGGTATGAGTGGCCAAGCCGGAGGCTTCTATACCGAGGAAATAAGGAGTGGCAGCAGAAGACAGGGCTTCAGGCTGGTTACCCTAGACGGGCAACAGGCAGTACTGGCTCATACTGAAATCCAAAGCTCCCACCGGGTAAGCAGGTATGGGGTAGATATCGAAAGCCTGGATCGGGTGGGCGTTGCCGCCCTAAACCAGGCAGCCAGGGAATGTCGTCTGGTCGTTATTGATGAAATCGGCAAGATGGAACTCCTTTCGGCTGACTTCAGGGAAGCCGTTCTCAGAATAATCACCGGCGGTAAGAAGGTTCTCGGAACCATTATGTCAAGCCCAAATCCGTGGGCAGATAGCATTAAACGCCAACCCCAGGTAAGGCTAATCGAGGTTACCCGAGCCAATCATCATCAGGTACTAGCCGAACTATCATCATGGCTAAATGCTAATCCAAGCTCAGATTAGAGAGCACGAGAGTCAAAGTAATGAACACCATTGACAGCAGTATCTGGCTGATTCTGATTGCGGTTGTTTCTTACCTCGTTGGTTCTTTCCCCTCCGCCTATTTTGTCACCAAAGGAATGGTGGGAAGAGACATCAGACTCGAGGGCTCGCATAACGTCGGTGCCATGAATGCCTTTAGCCTGATAAGAAGCATCAGGTCAACCAGGCAAGCCGCCATAGGCCTAATGACGATAATGCTCATTGACATGGGAAAGGGGATGCTGGCTATCTGCATAACCCGGTGGCTGGGCTTCCTGGGCTACGACCCGGCGCCAGCCCTGATAATTGGGAGCACCTTTATCATTCTCGGCCATAACTACCCCTTTTACTTCAGATTTAAAGAAGGGGGTATCGGATTTGCTTCCTTCCTCGGAATTCTACTGGCCCTGCACCCCTATTCGCTGGGGGTCTGGGGGGGAACCATGCTCCTTTGCATTTTCACTGCGGATTACATATCAGCCGGAGAGTTTAACCCGAAGAGCCTCTCCAAGGCAATCTCAATAATTGGCACTCAGATACCGGGGAGACTAATCGGGCTGGGTATTGCCCTGATACCTGTTTACTTCTTCGACTCCCGGCTACTCCTCCCGGTGCTGGGACCAACCGTACTCGTATTAATCAAACACGCCGGTAGAATTAAAGCTCTAATCAGAGAATCAAGGAAACCTCGGATGCAAAAATGAAGCCGATGATAATGCCGCTACCAGAACCAGATACCCAGAAAGTAACAGCTAATATCAGGCATCACGCCAAGACTGATAATATCTTCTCCAGGCAACTAGAGATAGACAAAGAAGATATGATAAACTACGGGATAGTGTAATTTGGAAGCCCCTTAAAATAGATACCTCTGATTTAACCCTGACCCCAGCTACCAGAGCCCACAAGTCAGCAGAATATGATGCAGGATAACAACCTGCCCTGGAAACTAAAAAGAGTGATGAAAGGAGTTAGCAGTAACCAATGACCCCAGATAACCAGTATGACATTAAAGACCCATCCCTGGCTGAGGCCGGCCGGCAACAAATAGCCTGGGCTTCCCGCGAGATGCCGGTAATAAGGCTAATCAGGGAGAGATTTGCTACTGAAAAGCCGCTACAAGGTATCCGCATTTCGGCATGCCTTCATATTACGACCGAGACCGCTAATCTGGCTCTAGCCCTAAAAGACGGCGGCGCCAAGGTTATCCTCTGTGCCTCAAACCCCCTGAGCACCCAGGACGATGCTGCCGCCGCTCTTGTGGACTATGGCATTCCCACCAATGCCATCAAGGGTGAGGACGAAACAACATACTACAGGCACATCAACACCGCTCTGGACAACAAGCCCAATCTAACCGTAGATGACGGTGCTGATCTAGTTACCACGCTACACACTAAACGACAAGACTTGCTCAAAGATGTCATCGGGGGCACCGAGGAAACCACCACCGGTGTCATCAGACTGCGCAGCCTGGCGAAAGCGGGCAAGCTCCAGTACCCCATCATTGCCGTGAACGACGCTCAGAGCAAGTTCCTCTTCGATAACCGCTACGGCACCGGTCAGAGCACCATTGACGGTATTACCCGAGCCACCAATATCCTGTGGGCCGGTAAGAGGGTGGTCGTTTGCGGTTACGGCTGGTGCGGGCGCGGTATCGCCATGAGAGCCAAGGGGCTGGGCGCCCACGTAATTGTGACTGAAGTGGAGCCAACCCGGGCTCTGGAAGCTGTTCTGGACGGCTACCAGGTTCTGCCGCTACTTACGGCAGCTAAGATAGGGGACATCTTTATCACCGTTTCGGGCAATAAGAATGTCATTGATGAAGCCCACCTGGAGGTGATGAAGGACGGCGCTATTCTGGCTAACAGCGGGCATTTTAACATCGAGATTAACATTCCGGCACTGGAGAGCATGGCCAGCGGCAAACGGCGCATACGTCCCTTTGTTGATGAATACAGCCTCAGCGACGGACGCTGTCTATATCTACTGGGCGAAGGGAGACTGATTAACCTAGCCGCCGCCGAAGGGCACCCGGCCAGTGTCATGGATATGAGCTTTGCCAACCAAGCCCTAT
>CAZHRO010000089.1:0-4802 GCA_964535045.1 uncultured Dehalococcoidales bacterium
AGGATGGCGCCGAAAACCGGATGATGTTTGTTAGGTCTCCTGATTTTCATATTGATAGATATTCTAAACCCGAATGGCTGACGTTGTCGATAAAACGACAGCGCTCTGTTTTTGAGACGCCACGGCGTTTAGTATATCTGCCATTTGCCTTAAAAAGGTGGTATGGCCAAGCAGTGGCCTTGTAGGAGTCCGAAAACTTCCGGTCGTTATCATAAGCGTTATGAACTTTTCATCGGAAGGTTTAGTGGTGTTTGCCTTATTCCCGATGCTGGCTCACTTCTCGTTAGAGTCAATTATAGGGCTGTTGAATACTAAGGTTGCTAATAATCTGCTAATGGACTAGCTGAAACGGGTTTATGCCAGACTGCATTATACGCACGGAACAGTTTCGGCAGATCAACACAAAAGTTCTACCTCCGGTGAAAGCCAGGTCAAGGCGGGCGGTAGTAGCTTCCCAGGCTGCCCTTAGCGCTTTAATTATGGGGATGCTGTATTGCGGGGGGACGCCCGCGTTTCGTATCGGTCCTTAGCTTACTCACCGTATGTAGTAGCCGAATTGCTGCCTTGCGATGGTAGCCTGTTACCTTTGGTGGACTCGCCCAAAATCTTACCTTTATCCCTTTTTGAGGACCGAAGATACCGTCACCGCACCGCTTCGGTGTATTCTCGTATGCTTGTTCGTGTTATGCTGCCTCCCCTGGGTAACAGTTTTTACGGGGCAGTAATACCCTTTTTGGTAACTTTAATTATGAGTCAATTCGCAGAATTGACATTTTCGTCCAGTTTTGCCTAAAATAGCTAGTATCCTTAAGGATAAGGAACGAGCTAAGTTGAAATTACTGGTAATTGGCTTGGGACAGTGTGGCGGTCGAATCGCTGATGAGTTTGCCCGGCTGGGAATCAGGGCACGCACCGAGCGGCACCTTAACATAATTACCGGGGTGTTTGCCGTCAACACCGACGTGGCTGATTTAAGCGGGCTGTACTCCATTAGACCTGACTACCAGCACCGGGTACTTATCGGGGGTAATAAAACCGGAGGCCACGGGGTTGGTAAAATCAATGAACTGGGGGCAGAGATTGCCAAAGAGGACGGCGACAAGATTATCGACGCCCTGCGGGATACCCCGCAGTTTGAGGAAACCGACGCCTTTCTGCTAATCGCCGGGGCGGCGGGTGGCACCGGCTCGGGAGCGGTCGCCATGATAACCCAAAAACTCAAGGAACGCTATACCGAAAAACCGCTCTATAACCTTATCGTCCTCCCCTTTGAACATGAGGAACAGACTGAAGGAAGAACCATCTATAACTCAGCTACCTGCCTTAAATCTGCCTACCTGGTGGCGGACGCCACAATTCTGGTTGATAATCAACGGTATATCAGTAAGAACCACTCAATTAGAGGTAACTTGGCGAGAATCAATGCCCTAATCGCTGAGCCGTTCTACAATCTGCTCTGTGCTGGTGAAGAGACAAAACCCGAGTACATCGGGTCAAGGATACTCGATGCCGGTGATATCATCCAGACCCTGTCCGGATGGACGGTCATAGGCTACAGTAAACTACAGAAAGGACGGCGGAAAAACCCCTTTGACTTCCGGGATAAGATGGCTGAGGGACAAAGGGGGGTTCAGCTAATTAACAACGCCATTAGCGAACTATCGCTGCGCTGTAACCCGGCTGAGGCCGGGCGGGGGCTGTATCTCATCTCAGCACAACATAAAGACATGGATATGAACCTGGTTAAAGATATTGGTACCCATCTGAAGCGTATCGCCCCCGAATCGATCATCAGGACTGGTGATTATCCCCGGGAAAAGGGGCCGCTTAATATCACCATAATGCTCTCTGAGCTGGGCGGGGTAAGCAAAATCATAGATTACTTTACCAAAACCATCGAGCTCATTGACCTCCTCAAACGGAAGCGGGAAGGGATACAGGTCGAACACAGGGACATCACTGAGTCCTTTAAGGATATACCCTCACTCTTATAATCCAGTCCCAGGACCAGCCAAGTAGCAACCCTTCTTCTTCCGAGTTCTCCATTAGCCGGTGCTTTTAGTGTACACGTTCCAGGCCTGCTCTATAGTCTCGGCACGCTTCTCCTCAGCTCGGGCTAGAACCCCCTCATAGGTTTTTAGAGCCTGCCTTACACCCTCGTCATAGGCATTCTGGGTCTTAAGCTCATTATCCCGGAAAGCCTTTTCGGCCTGTTCCCTAGCACTCTTATAGGCCTGCTCCGCCTGTGCCATTGCTTCATCACGGGCTTTTACTGCCTTTTCTATCGCCTCATCACGAAGCTTCAGTGCCTGCCTGATACTCGCATCACGAGCGTTCCTGGCCTGCTTCTCAGTCTCCGCATAGACCCTCGCCGCTTCAAGCTCGCTCTCCCGATAGGCCTGGGCCACATCCTTCTGGGCCTCCTTATAGGCGGCGTATGCCCTCTCCGCCCGCAACAGAATATCACTCAAAGAAGTTGCTGGTTGCTCTCGTGCTCCCTCCTCGGTTGGGGCTGCCGCCGGCGGCTCAGCCGACTTCCCCGCCTTCTGGGTTTGACCAACCTGACCACGGGCCTTAGAAACCTGTTCACTCTGATCCATTACCAAGGACCTCCTTGTTCATAGTTTTTATTTTAGCCACTGTCTCTGAGAAATTCAGGCTTTAGTCCTCTCCCTTTCTCTCTTTAGCACGCTTTTCCCTGCTGGACGCATACATCCTGGCCAGAAAATCCAGACGCTTCTCCATCATCCTGCTTACCTCCTTCTCTACCTCGTCAACCGGCTCAGCTGATTTGGCAGCC
Source organism: uncultured Dehalococcoidales bacterium (assembly GCA_964535045.1). Lineage (GTDB taxonomy): Bacteria > Chloroflexota > Dehalococcoidia > Dehalococcoidales > UBA5760 > UBA5760. The sequence continues at coordinate 2,801 of CAZHRO010000089.1, forward strand.
TCCTCCACCTCCTTCACCCGATCTGCAGTAGCCTTAGCTGCCTCCTCAGGCACCCCGCCTGCTTTCTCAGCCTGGCTCATGGCGGCCTTAGCTACCTCTTCTGGTAGCTTACCAGCTTCCCTAGCCCGATTTATCGCCGCCTCAACTGCCTCTTCAGAGAGTTTCCCGTCTATTCCCCCACGGCCTATGGCAGCTTCAAAGGCTCTGATAGAGGCTTCGGCTGCCTCCTTGGCCGCTCTCCTAGCCACCTCAGCCGCTTCCCTGGCTTCTCGCTTCGCCGCTTCAGCGGCCTCCCTAGCCTCCTTACCTATTGACTCGGCTCTCGCTATAGCCTCTCCAGATAACCTGGTTGCTTCCTCAGCCGCCTCTTTAGCTTCCCTACCCACTTCTTCAACCAGACTTAAAGCCTCTTGAGAGGTTCGCGTCGCTGATTCGGCTGCTTCCCGAACCTCTCTAATTAGCTCACCAGCTTTCTCGGCAACCTCTTGGCTCACGGCGTTAGCCTTCTTCATTACCTCTCTACTTGCTTCATCAGCTCTAGCCACGGCTGCCTGTGATGCCTTGGTCATTAGCTCAACCGCTTCCCGCGCCTTCTCACGCACTCCCTCAGCCCCAGCTATCGCCTGCTCGAAGGTTTCCTGCGCCGCCTCAACTGTCTCCTGGGACCACTTAGTAGTCTCCTCCGCCCGATTTATGGCTTTGTCGAAGGCCCTGGTTGAGGCATCGGTGTACTCCCGAAGTGACTTGCTTGCTCTCTCAGCCTTATCTATTGCCTGATAGGATGCTTTAGTTGCCTCGGCCGCGGATTTCTTGGCTGATTTACTCATCTCCTCCACCTTTGATATCGCTTCACGGGATAGTTTCTTTGCCTCCTCGGCAGCTGCCTTAGCTGCGGTACCAGTCTTCTCCACCCGATTTAGTCTCTCCGTGGACTCTTTTAGCGATGTCTCGGCGGTCTCCTTAACATCCTTGACCGTCACCTCAGCCTTAAATATTGCCTCCTCAAGCGTTCTGGTTAAAACCTTGGTAGCTTCTTTGGTTGAGTCAATGGTCTCTTCAGCCCTCGCAATTGCTTCCTTGAATACCTTCTCAACAGCTTCCGCACTTTCCTCAGCCTCCCTGCTTACCTTCTCGGCCTTAGCCACCGCCTTTCGAGATGCCTTGGTGGCTTCGTCAGAGGCCTTCTTGGCAGCCTTCCCTATTTCCTCAGCCTTGGCAATTGCTTCCTGGGCTGCCTTTATGGTCGCCTCGGCAGCCTCAATTGCTGATTTACTCAGCGTCTCCGCCCTAGCTACCGCCTTCTGAATCGGTCCGAGTTCCTCTTCCATAGCCCTTAATACCCCCTAGAAACCATCTCCAGCATTGGTATCGGTAATCCCTATTTTAAGACAGGCCATCCATTTTTGCAATATGACCCGGGTGAAGAACCTACCTGAAACTACCCTTACAGCTACCCCCTTAAAGACCGCAATTGACATACGCACACCAGTCCTGATATAGTTCACTCGATAATTTTCTCGCTGAAAGTGATCGGAGGCATATGGTGACATTAGAAGAGCTGGAAGCAAGGGTCAGGCGTCTTGAGGATATCGAGGCTATCAAGAAGCTAACGGCTACCTTTACCTACCTTATTGACGACCGTGACTGGCAGTCATTACTGGAGCTTTTTACCGAGGACTGTAAATATGATGCCGGAATTGCTCAATATGAAGGGCGAGAAGGCCTTATCAAGTTCTTCCGTGACGACCTGCCAGCCGGGTTTTCTTTTAGTGCCCATATGCTACACAATACGGTCATTGACGTAAATGATGACAGAGCGACCGGGCGGTGGTATGTTGAAATACCAGCGACTCGGGCACAGGAAAATAGAGCACTCTGGGTGCTTACGAAATACGAGAATGAATATGTGAAAGTCGGTGGAGAGTGGCGGTTCAAAAATTTCGTAAGTAATATTGTTTACATCACACCCTTTGATGAAGGTTGGGCCAAAACCAAGCGATAC
>CAZHRO010000090.1:0-4727 GCA_964535045.1 uncultured Dehalococcoidales bacterium
TTCTAGGTTAGGGATCTTTAATCCCAGCTGTTGATAGCAGAGGTCAGCCAGCACTACCAGCAAGGCACCGGAGGGAGCCAAGAAGCTTATTCGGTTTCCTCGGGGCAGGGGCATGCTGGCCAGGGCTTTCGCTACCAGTAAAAGATGCGAGTATTTAGTTAGCCGCGTAATTCCGGCCTGTTGAATCGCACCATCTATGATTCTTTCATCCGATGCCAGCGCCGCTGTATGCGTCGCCGCCGCCTGGGCACCCTCGCTGGTACTGCCGCCCTTAAGAAGGAAGACTGGTTTGACTCTGGTTAATTTACTGGCCACTTCAAGAAAACGCCTTGGTCTCTTGATACTTTCCAGGTACATGAAGATTGCCTTCGTCTCCGGGTCTTCGGCATAGTACTCCAGTATCTCACTCTCGTCAATATCTACCTTGTTACCCAGTCCCACCACCCTCGCCACCCCGAAGTTTTCCCCGGTCATGATGTAGCGCATGGTAATGGTGGCGAAGTTACCGGTCTGGCCAATGTAGGAGATATTTCCCCGGGGAATTTTCCCACCGAGAGGGAAAAACGTTGAGGTGAAGTTATGGGGTGTTGAAATGTGCCCGGCGGTATTGGGGCCGATGACGCGGACCCCCGTCTCCTTAATAATGTCGAGCAGTTCCTGCTGGCGCCGCTCACCCTCTTCATCCACCTCGGAAAAGCCGCCAGCAGACAGAACTATCGACTTGATGCCCTTTGCGACACACTCTCTGACCGCGGCCGCCGTTAGACTAGCCGGAATGATGATGACTGCCAGATCGATTCCATCCGGCAGGCTATAAATCGAGGGATAAACCGGTAGACCCAGAATCTCGCCTCCTTTAGGGCTGACCAGATAAAGCTTACCCGCGTAATCGTTGGCTAAGATGTTCCGAATCACTTCGTGTCCCGGCTTACCGGGATTAGATGAGGCTCCGATGATGGCAACGCTCCCGGGTTCAAAGAACTGCGTTAGCTTCCTGGTTTCGGTCGGCTCCTCCGGTTGCTCTCCGCCGGCTCGCTCCTTAGCCCTCTCAAGGGAGACCAGAGCATCCACCGCAACCGGCTTACCGTCCTCCTTTCGAATAACCAGAGGGTTAATGTCAATCGAGCTTACACTCTCGTATTGAAGACCTATTTTACCCAGCGACATCAGGATTTGGGTCAGCGAGTCGATGTCGCAAGCTGGCTGCCCTCGGGTGGACTCCAGGATTCCGGCGTTCTTTATCGCTCTCATCATCTGTTGGGTATCCCAGGCAGTGACCGGAGCCACGCGAAAGGTAACGTCCCGGAAGACTTCAGTCAATATTCCACCGATGCCAAACATAACGCAGGGGCCAAACTGAGCATCCCTGACCAGACCGCAGACAAGCTCTCGGTGCCCGGTTACCATTTCCTGAACCAGCAGGGCTTCACACCCTGGAATACTCAGGAGACGCTCGCTTTCTTTTCTAACTTCGGCTTCGCTCTTAAGATTTAGGGCAATGCCACCGACCTCGGTCTTATGGAGTAACTTTGCCCCGGACGCCTTCAAGACAACGGGAAATCCCATCCTGCCCGCCTCAGCCACCGCCGAATCCGCATCGCGGGCAATAACTTCCCGGCATACCGGAATCCCGAAACCAGAGCAGAATTGCTTTGACTGGTACTCACTTAAAGCTGTTCTGCCCATTTCCAGGGCCTCCTCAATCATGTCCATAGGATGCTCCTTCCCATTATCTCAGATAGGTTTCCCGGTCACTTTTGATAACCAACCGTTGTTAGGGGAGGGCCGGGATTTGCCAGAGCAGACCATCATACGAAACAAGCTACTGCTGCCCCCGTGTCCCCGGATTCGCAGCTTGGCCAAGCTAGCCCAATACCATCTGCTGACTAAATCAGAACTCTGGCAGCCGGCTTGGCTCTACAGCCAGCGGGGTTCGGAGTAGAACGGACTCTATGGGGAGGTGTTAGCGATTGGACTGCCTGTATGAATGACCGAGCCAGTTCTGTGGCGGTGGAACGTAGTTGTTGAGCCGGTTCTTCCTCCTCACAAATGTAGTCCTGCTAAATCTGCTTTCCATTGAGGATTTCCCGTTGTTTGGCTAGCAGGGTATCATCTACTTCAATCTGCTTAATCCTGTCACAGACCTTGCGGAAGTGAAAGCCCTGAACGGCAAAGGTTATGGCTAACCCAAACCGCCGCGGATATTTCACCAGTGTGGAAAGAAACAGCTTCCAGTAATATACCCTGAATCTATCTTTGATCCCCAGGACAAACACGGATTTAAGAAACGCCCCGATATAGTAAAATCCAAATTTCATCCTGCGGGATGCCCTCTCGTTAGGCTTGTACTCCTTAAAGAAGGCTTGAATCCGTTCGTAATAATATTTGGGGGCATAAATGGTATTCAGGACGTGCTTATAGCCATCGATGAGCGTCTCAAAGGACATCTTGGGGATGAAATTAATCGAGCCATCCTCACTATCCCCTCCTACCAGATCGGGCAGTATGCGGTTCTCCTTCTTTAAGCGATACCACAGCCTTGTTTCCAGAGGAGCGTTTAGCAAATTGACCAGTGCGGTCACGATGCCGCTCTTCTGGATAAAATTGATCTGGCTCCTGAAGATAGAAACAGGGTCGCTATCAAAGCCAACAATAAACCCTCCCATTACCTCAAAACCATAGTTCTGAAGTCTCTTCACCGAGGCAACTAAATCGCGGTTCTTGTTGATAAACTTATTGCACTCAACCAGGCTTTCCTCATTCGGGCTTTCAATACCCACAAAAACCTTGTTAAACCCGGCGTCGGACATTAGCTGCATTAACTCTTCATCGTCGGCCAGATTAATGGAGGCTTCAGTAAGGAAGGTAAACGGGTAGTCCTTACCTTTCATCCACTGGATCAGGGCGGGCAGGATATCGGTCTTTAGCTTGTTCTTGTTGCCAATGAAGTTATCATCAACAATAAAGATGCTACCCCGGTAGCCGGTGCTGTAGACAGCATCCAGTTCGGCAAGCATCTGGACTCTGGTCTTTGTCCGTGGTTTGTGTCCGTCCAGGATGATGATGTCACAGAACTCGCAGTCATAGGGACAGCCCCGTGAGTACTGAATGGGGATGGAAGCATAGTGGTTCAGATCAACTAGCGACCAGAGGGGAACAGGAGTCTGGGTAATATCGGCATGTTCGTCGGTTCGGTAGATATGCTGGGGGTGCCCCTTTTCCAGGTCTCTTAAGAACCGGGGGAGGGTAATTTCCGCTTCGTTAAGTATAACGTGGTCTATACCACTGAAATCGAACACCTCATGTCCCGTGGTAAAGAGGGGACCGCCAGCGACAATCTTGGTATTGAGCTTCTGACATCGGCTAATTACATCCTTAGTCGATTTTCTCTGGGCAATCATGGCGCTGATAAAGACATAATCAGCCCATTTGATGTCTTCATCGGTTAGTCTGGTGGTATTCATATCTACAGCCTTTTTCTCCCACTCCTTGGGGAGCATGGCGGCTACAGTTAATAGACCCAGTGGGAGATTCAGTGCTTTCCTCGGGGTAAATTTCAAGGCATACTTAAAACTCCAGAAACTATCGGGACATTGGGGATAGACTAGAAGTATTTTCAACTCGGGTTCCTCCTCTAGAAGTTCTTCAAAATCAGAGTATTATATCACTCATGTCAGCATTTTGCTAATGGAAAAAGGGGGAAGCTATACATGTTTTACTTTTTACCAGAGCTCGGTAACCTCTGGCCAAATATTAGACCATTCCCCGGCGTCAGGTATGTGTCTCGGTGGTTCTGGAAATCGAAGTGTTAATATAATGGACTATTGTTTTGAAAACCAGCCTTCCCTTTCCATTACCTGCATCGAGACTCTGGTGCTGGGGCCGTCTCCTCTGGCTACAGAAATACCCACGTCCTTCCCCACCGCTTGCGCTATCTCTGAGATATTTCCATGTGTAAATCCTGGGCATAGCAGGACTGAGTGAATTCCCTCCTGTTCGACAAGATTTTGACACACTTTAACTGCTTGGTCCTGATCCCTGACCACCCTTACAAAGAGTTTGTACTTGGGTGTTTCAATCACGCACCGGTGCTTCTCTGGCTCCGCATCAGGAGCGTGGGCAATAAAGGCCGCTTTAAAAGCCATATTCAACGCCTCCTATCGCAATCTTTATGTGGATAGGCTCAGCTTTTGCTTTCAATCGCCGTATAAACAGGGGCTGCTTCTGCCTAATCCAGTGTCGCAACTAGAATTATAGCACCTGCGGCAGCGACTATAAAATCGGGAGTGGTGGCTCGTGATTTATTGATGGAAAAAGGAGCGACCTCCCCTGAAATCCCATGCCCATTATGCATTATGGTCAAACAAACCGCCCTTTCGTTCAAAACCGTCCGAGGATACTAGGCTACCATTCTCCTCCGTCTTCTAACGAAGAAGAATATGCCTGAGGCTGTAGCTACGATTACAGAAATACCCCAAACCGGAAATCCACGGCTCTCCAAAGATAGGGTTCCTTTTTCAGGAAATCTCACAGCAATTGCGCCGTCTTCTACCTCAAAATAATAGTTAACGATGTATAGCAAAGCAGCTTTTCTCATCCTCATCTTCGCTTTCACGATCTCGGGCACACTCATGTCGCCCTCTTGCCAAAAGCTGGAATACATTGTAAAGTGGTAAGTGAAAAGTTGGGGCACGCCAACATTGGCATTACCCCTTGATACTTATAGC
>CAZHRO010000091.1:0-4642 GCA_964535045.1 uncultured Dehalococcoidales bacterium
GACCCGCCGTTATCACTCGACCAGTATACCCAGCCACTGGTATTACCTGCCAGAACAGTTTTATCCGACTCGTAATCGGGTGACAGGACGATGGAATACAGTGGTTCACTACCGACCGATGTGGCATCTGAGTAGCTTCGCCCGCCGTTGGTGGTGAGGTAGACTAGTCCGTTAAGGCCGTCGTAACCGCCGATAAATAGGGTGCTATCGTCGGCCACTGCCCAGGTGTCAATCTGCAGGGGGGCGGTGCCTCGGTAGCTAAAGCTCTGACCGTTATCAGACGACTTCCAGATTACGGGACTCCCGTTTCTTGCCCCCGCTAAAAATACCACCCGGCTTTCGTTATCGTAATGGGGGGGAAGTGAAACCAGGCTCAGACTGTCCACGTTGGGATGAACACTGCTAAGCACCCGCTCCCATCGACCGGCACCGTCCAGGCTGCGCCACAGACTGTGCTCCCCACCCCAGGTAAGCAGAAACAGGGTGGCATCCTGGTCATAGTTGGGGGATAGCGCTAGGTCAATAATGGTACTGACTGCGGTATCAATTAGCCCAATCTGATTCCAGGTGGTGCCGTTGTCCGAAGTGTAGGAGACGGCACTCTCACTGCCGCTGGTGGCTGCGTACGCCTGCCCGCTGCTGGCAAAATCGGGCGCCATTAGTACGTAGGTGGCGCCGCTACCGGTCGGGGCTTTGGTGGTCAGCTCCCAGCTATCACCACCGTCATCGCTGTACCACACCTCGGCCTTATCGTTCTCGCCAGCCATCAGCTTGAGGGTTCCTGCTGTGTCAACAAGGTCTAGACTGATAATATCGCTATCGATGCTGTTAAGGCGCTGAGTGTGATTCTCGTCTACCTCGTAGATACCGCCATCGCCGCCGACCACACCGACAAACAGGGGAAAAGGTTCACAAAAATCAGGCGTGAGGGCGATATTGGAGGCTTCCGTAATGGCAAAGCTGTGGTCACTACTGTCCAGTAGCTCGATTGTGTTCCAGTCACCAGTGGTGCCGTAGTTGTAGGCAACATAGGTGTGAGTTTCGTCAGTGGCTACCGCCGTTATTATGGCATCGTCGGCAAAGTACGGCGAGAAGGCCACGCTATAAACATCGTAGCTGCCAATCTCAACGTTTATCCAGCTGGGGAATAGCTCCTCGGCTTCTTCAAGGAGATAGATGCCACCGTATTCTGAATTATCAGTGTCTTCAGTGCCGACGATAACAACCCTGTGTTCATCCGAGAGAGCTGTATCAAGGGCGGTGATTTCTACGTTGTTGTTGCCCGCCCCACCCGGACTTGGCGGTAGCTGGATAAAGCTCTCGCCGGCATCGCTGGATTTGTAGACGTCTGATTTGGTGGCGTAGTAAATAATATCGTCATCGTCGGGGTCGGTGGCCATAGCCACTATCTCATCCTCGACCCCTCCGGTGTGTGACCAGCTGTAGCCTTCGTCGGTGGATTTGAACAGTGTATAGCTTGTTCCTGGGGGGTTGGCGTAGGCATAGAGAGTACCACCGGCAGACATGGTCAAATGCTTGACGTCTGAGTCCTTAGCCAGCGTCCAGCCGCCCGGCTTGCCCTCGGTGGGGATATTGACCCGGGACCACTTGACATCCTCTGGGGCGGCAAGTGCTGGATTAGATAGAGCTACTAAACCAGCCAGACTCAGTAGCAGAATCAGTCTTGCGGCAATTCTTGCTTCTGCCATCTGGCGAATTTTATACGGAGATAGGGCTGAAGTCAATACTTCATCTGGAAAAGGGCCCCCTAATTCATGGTTTTTGCCCTATTGGGTTTCTTCGCTGGCTGGGGTGTTGGCGGCAGGCTTTACGGTCTTACCTCGATGTTGTATTCTTTAATGAATTGCTTTTGTCCGGGGGTGCCAACTTTTGGTCTGGTTGAAGTTTGCCGCCTGCCTGGGTATCATTTTATTTGCCGGAACGAGGCTGGCTCGTTATGGCGATGCTATTGCTGAGAAGACGGGACTGGGCAGGATATGGGTAGGACTGATTCTCCTCGCCGCCATTACTTCTATGCCCGAGCTGGTTACCGGGGTGAGTGCGGTAGCTCTGGTTAAACTACCCGATTTGGCTCTTGGCGACCTCTTGGGCAGCTGCCTGTTTAATCTGGCTCTGCTGGCTTTGCTGGATGTCATCCACCGCCCGGCGCCGGTCTTAAGTCGGGCCAGCCCAAGGCATGTGCTCTCGGCTGTCTCTGGAATAGTGCTCGCCGGAGTGGTTTCAGGCGGCATACTGACAAGGGACAGCTTGCCTGGTTTAACCCTGGGCCGGGTAGGCGCTTCCGGTATTCTACCGCTGGTACTCTATATTGTCGGGGTGTGGTGGATATCCCGTTATGAAAGGAGCCAGCAGCCACCGCCCTCAGAAGCGGTCAGTTTCCAGTATGATGGGCTGGCGTCAAGAACGGTCTACCTGAGATTCGGGCTCGCCACCGCCGCTGTTATTGGTGCTGGGATATGGTTGGCGCTGGTTGGTGATGAACTGGCGGCAACTTACAGCTGGCATGCCAGCTTTGTCGGCAGCCTGTTTCTGGCCATTACGACTTCACTTCCTGAACTGGCGGTTAGTGTCGCTGCCCTGCGCCTGGGGGCGGTAGATATGGCGGTGGCTGACATATTAGGTAGTAACATGTTTAACCTGGCTCTGGTCACCCCGATTGACCTTGCCTATCGGCGAGCACCCCTTTTCTCATCGGTTTCCGGAGCTCATTTTGTCACGGCTCTATTAACTGTCGCCATGAGCCTCATTGTTATCAGTGGGCTTAGATTTAGGCGGGAGCGTAAGACGTTTTTCTTTATTAGCTGGCAGTCGGTGGCGCTCATTGGGCTCTACATTTTGGGGATGCGTTATATGTTTGTTTCGGGCCGAGGTTTGAGTTGAGTGTTTCTGGTTATTTTGTTTACTTCAAAGAAAAGTTTTGCTATAATCTCATAAACTATCGGGGAAGTCGCTATAACGAGGCAAATTATTTGGGGGGAACTTCTTAGGCGAAAATGCGTAGGTGATTTGTTCTTGAGGCGAATCCTAAGTAGCGTAGTTTCTTCTCATTTGATGTCTCTGAGGGTTGTCATATCAGGTAAATGCTGATTAGTAGGCTGGGCACAGTACGGGTTGGAGAAGACCGACCCAAAGGTGTGTGTGGCAAGCAGTGAAATCCCCGGTTATGGGCTCAGAATTTTAGGAAAGAGGTGCGTCATGTCTGCTGAGGAAATCGCAAGTCGCGTTGAGAATATCGAGGTTGAGGCGGAAAGCATTCTCGAAGCGGCGAGGAATCGGGCTAGTGAAATCATGCTTAAAGCCAGAGAGGAAGCCAGCCAGATTCTCTCCGCCGAGGTGTCTCTGGATGAGGTAACCAGGGAGGGAGAACAGATTATAAAGCGGGCTGAGGAGAAGGCTAACCGGGAAATTGAGGATGCCAGGAAGAAGGCGGCTGAGATTAGAAGCAGTACTGCCATGAAGACAGGGAAGATTGTGGAGCATATGGTAAATATTGTCACCGGAGCTGAGGTGGGATGACAGCAGTAATCCTCAATTCCCCCGAAGCTATGACCAGAGTTAGAGTAATCACGCTAAAGGATTACTCTGAGCTGACCCTTAAGGCTTTACATAAGGTCGGGGTAGTTCACGTTGAGGAAGGTAAAGAATTAGAGCCGGTAGATAGAGCCGCTATAGAGAGGCAGCAGAAAGAAATCAGCGAACTGCGGGCCTTTGTCAGTAGCATGCTGAGTTACATAACCGATAAAGAACAGGTATCGCTGGGGGAGGATGTCGAGGTTATCTATACCCAGCCCTTCGCTGAGATTGCTAAAGAGGTAAGGTCGCTCTACGCTGACTTTGCCGAGCTGCATGGTAAGACCGTCAGGATTGACAAGGAAATTAAGGAACTAACCGAACAGAAGAACTACCTTGGAGCCCTTGCGCAGTACCGCAGCGTCAGGTTAAAAGACCTGAGATTTTCTGGGGATTACCTCTTCTCTAGGGTTTTTGTTCTGTCTACTGAAACCTACGAAGCTTTACATAAAGAGCTAGAGAAATACCTGTTTGAGAGCACTGCGGTGACAGTAGAAAATAAGACCGTTCTCTATGCCCTCGGTAAGATGGCAAACCTGGAGACTGTAACGTCTCTGATTGGCGGTGCTGGCGGCGAGATTCTGCTGATACCCGGCGAGGATTTAACCCTGAGGGAGTTCCTTAACAAAACTGAAGCCAGGCTTCGTGAGCTTGAGGCGAGGTTGGCTGAACTCTATGAGGGGCTCCGAAGTCGGTCTAAGGAGGAATTGCGGAGGATTGCCCTCCTGAGGGGGGTGTTAATCGCCGAAAATCAAAGGCTGGCGGTCTTAGCCAGAGCCTGTGAAGCCAAGTATGTGACCCTAATTGAAGGCTGGGTTCCGGATAGTAATATTGAGTCAGTGGTCACGGAACTGAAAGAGACTATAGACTACGTGTTTATTGATACCAGGAAGCCGGCGCCATCAGAAGAACCGCCTACCAAGTTCAAGAACCCGACGGCACTTAAACCGTTCCAGCTTGTGGTGAATCTGTTTGCTACCCCCAGATATCGAGAGTGGGACCCAACGCCCATTGTAGCCTATTCATTTGCCACCTTCTTTGGCCTGATGAT